>JAZUFC010000324.1:0-3106 GCA_045640465.1 Lachnospiraceae bacterium
CCTTTCCCTCGCTGAAGTTCAGGCTCTTGCCGCCACGCTTTAACCTCAGTATTGCAGATATGTTCTCAAATGTTTAGAACCGCCCGAACGGGCGGTTCTTTTTCACATTCTGCACATCCTTATCAGTACTTATAGCATGAACTTAATCGTATGATTTATTTTATATATAAAGGAAAAGAGGGAATAGAGGAATAATGGAATATTCAGCAATTTAGTTCATTAAACTATTTATTTGTAAGCGTAAAACGTGACGGCGTATGGATGCGCGAAGCTGCCGGGAATAATCAGATTTGAGAAGAAAGCTTCTGTTTTACAGCAGCAGGAGTCATGAGTTCCGGCCAGCTTAGCTTTTTCTTCTCCATGATCGGCGCATTCTTCAGCACATAGGTCAGATATTCAAACGGATTCAGTCCGGACTCTTTTGCAGTCTCTATCAGGCTGAATATGACCGCACTGCCTTCGGCTCCTTTCGGTGTGTTGGCAAACAGGAAGTTCTTTCTGTCGATTACGAAGGGTTTTATGCTCCGTTCGGCCAGATTGTTGGTAGCTTCAAGCCGACCATCCAGCAGATAATTGGATATCTTGCTTCCCTGGTTGTGAAGATAGATAAGCGCTTTTCCGAGAGTTAATTTCTCAGAGGCCTGTCTTGTTCTTCCCCACGCCAAAAACTCGTCTAAGATTGGTTTTTCCAGTCTCAGCCGTTCCGTATATCGCTCTTCCGGTGTCAGCCCGGACAGCTTCTGTTCAATTTCACACAGTCTGGAGCAGTACGCTTCTCCCTGCACAGCAGTGCCTTTCCGATTGTTTTTCGGAAGCACCAGAACTGCTTCATGAAACTTCCGTTTCAGATGTGCCAGACATCCGACATGGATAACATCCGGCAAAGCGTTATAGCCGGAATACCCGTCCGTCTGAAGATAACCGCGGAAACCCTTCAGAAACTCTGCCGGGTTACCGCCGCCCCGACCGGGCTGGTATTCATACAGCACGATAGGTCGCTCCGCGTATTTCCCCGTTCTGTACAGCCACATGTAACTCTTTGAATCTGCAGTTTTTCCCGGTTCCCTGAGAACCTGAAGCGTTGTCTCGTCTGCATGCAGGATATCTCCGGTCAGGAGTTCCCGGTGAAGCACCTCATATACCGGCTTCAGCCATTTTTCAGACGCGTGCAGGATCCAGTTTGACATTGTCTGTCTGGAGAGGCTGATTTCCTTCCTTTTCAGATCCTGCTCCTGACGGTACAGCGGTGCACCCATCACAAACTTCTCATACATAATATGTGCAGCCGCTTCTGCTGACGCAAAACTCCCGGGATAGAAGGACGGCACATGAGGAGTCTCGATGATTTCTGCTTTCTCATCATCTCCGTTGCATTTCTTGCAGGTGTAGCTGTAATACCAGTCCTCATGAATGATCACTCTTGCCGGAAGGAACTTTAAAGTCCGAACAATCTCTTTCCCAATCTCCGTCATTTCCGAACCGCAGTATTCACAGATCCGTTCCTCAGGAGGAAGCCGGTGCTCTTCCGTTTCTACCTCGATGTTTTCCGGCAGATTATCCATCGTAAATGCACGTGCATTCTTTGCCACACGGGTATGCTCGGATACCTTTACCGTTTCCCGCTGCAACTCTTCCAGATACACGGTCATCTCCGCTTCATCAAAAAGGCTCAGCTGATCAAGCACTTCGTCCGTAGCTTTTTCCGAATGCTTTCCGTACATCCGGTTCTTTGCACGCGTCAGCTGCTCGGCAAACCAGTTGTTTGCCTTTTCAAGTTCGTCTACTCTTTCTCTCAGAGCATCGTTCTCTTTGCTTTTTCTGAGCAGTTCTTCATATTCCGCACGATCAATGACTATCTGATCCTGACCGTTATTTGTTCTTTCTGTTATGTTTTTCATGCTTCTATTATACAAGATAAGCATGAATTATGCCACTTTGAGATTTTTAACGTCTTTTTTTCTTCGTTATTTTGACTGTGGAAGGTTTTCTCGCTCTCATATGAATTGCTCCGTCCAGGAGTGATTTTTTACAGGTGAATCGGTCTGTTTCCACTGCATTTCATATGATTTGTTGAAAAACTTTGCTGTGCCGTCTCTTTTTGCCGGATTTTTCAACATACTCCAGGTTTCCCTTATATACTTTTCCACATCAGTTCTGCGGATATTTCTCTGTTTTGACTATGAAAACAGCAGTCCTTCTGTCCTGACCGGTCGGTTTGCTTTCGGCTGTTCTATCTTCAGGCCTTCCATCAGCCACCGGTATTGCTGCGGCGTTATCTCCCGCGCTTCCTGTTCTGTCCTCGGCCACTGAAAATGATTTCCTTCCTCTAATCGCTTATACAGCAGCACCATTCCGTTCTCATCCCAATACAGTGCCTTGATCCGGTCTGTTCTCCGCCCGCAGAACAGAAACAGCGACCCGTGAAAAAGATCCAGTCCGTATTCCTGCTCGACGATTGCCGCCAGTCCGTCGATCCCTCTGCGGAGATCTGTATATCCGGCTGCGATAAATACCCGTTTGGGCCTAAACTCTGTCAGCATAACTGCATTGCCCGGATTACCGCTTCTATTGTTGCCTTGTCTGCTCCGTTGTATATCTCTGCATTGCTATTTCCGATGTGAATATTCGCGGCTATGCTCCCGCTGCCGTATACGCTTTCACTGATGTCGTAGAAACGGCTTTCCCCGCCTCTGTTATACTCGTCGGACAGCTTCCTGAGCTTGTTGTGCCAGTAATAATAGCTCTTTATTCCTATCCCGTTTTCCTCGCACCATTGTGTCACGTTCTCTCCGCTTTCCCTGCACCGGCTGATCCGTTCTCCCCATATCTTTACCTGGTCCGGATCTCTTACAGTTAGTGATGTCCCCATATTTCCTCCTTCTCTTGCTGGCACCTATTGGTGCTAACGAGCACTCGTTAGTGATAGTGGGGATTATACCTCTTTTCTATTCTTCCTGTAATCCGGCCTCTTATTTTACGCTTACGCAAATCATCTATGTTTTTATGTTCCACGAGGGTTTGCTCACGGCTTTGCAAGTCTTGAGGATAATACCGTTATGCTCTATCAGTGTGATAGTAAGTACGACTCAGAAACTGATACTGGAAT
>JAZUFC010000325.1:0-6877 GCA_045640465.1 Lachnospiraceae bacterium
ATTCTTCAAGTTCATCGTCCGGTTCGTTTGAAACTGAGACTTCGCCGTTCTCCATCTGTGAGGAAAGGCTGGCGATCTCCTGAACCGGAAACAGCACCGCACGGTTCAGCAGTCTGCGCATGGTGAGAAAGACCATGCCCAGAAGAAGAAGGAGGATCAGAGCAAGAATGATCTGCGGCAGTACGTGAGCGAGGACCTCTTTATTCAGCTGGGACATTCCGATGCCGATCCCGAGATCTTCGATATAAACTGACTGGATCGCGTGACCGGAAATGAAATACGGACGGTCTTTCTGTGATCTCTGAATAAGTTCGTCAGAGGAAAGGCCGAAAGAATCGAACAGCGCGCTTCCGGTGACAGGTCCGTCTTTACCGTACAGAAAGATCTCCGTGTGGTCCAGAGCTGAGGGCGTGATGTAGATATCCAGATAAGCCTCCAGATCGATAATGGAGATCAGAAAGAGTCTGCTCCTTTCTGAGTAATAGATCAGATAGCTGCTGTCCGTAACGGGCTGCCACATGGATTCTGAATAGGCGAAAAGAGATCTTTCCAGTTCGTGCACGACGCTGCTGTACGTCAGAAACAGCGTACTGCTGTCCATCTGGCTTCCGCAGCAGTAATAATTGGAGATCCCGCTTCCGGAGTCGTACAGATCCGTGATGCCGTAGGAAGGGGTCTGTGCAGAGATGATCTGAGACAGCGCGTATCTGGATGTGACGCGGCGGGAAGCATCAATATTATTTAAGGAAAGAAAGCGCAGATAGGAATCCGAAAAGACAATGTTCCGGTTCGTCTGCGCAATGTTTTCGAGATTCAGCTTCAGCGTATCCGCGTAATGCTTCAGTGCCTCGCTGTTCGTTCTGTACAGCTCCTGTTCATAGGAGCGGATACTGTAGAAGGAGACCGCCAACGTTAGAAGAATGAGCAGCCCTGAAGCTGCTGAAAAGATGACGGATATCAGATTCTTGATAGAATGTGTCTTTTTCATAACAGGCCCTCACTGACGCAGACGGCAGATACATGATTTAATTATATGATTTCGACCCGAAAAGTCAAGAAGGGCGGGAGGAAGGCAAAGCTTTCACGCAGAATATCAGAGATTTAATATTCAAAATCATAATTTTGTTAGCATGTTTTTCTCTGTTCGGGTATGATAAATTCAGTTAGTTGTCAGTATCGGAGTCCGGCTGTGCATACGAAACAGCGCGATGTACTTATCCGGGTTCCGGACTGCCGCATTCTCTTGTGAACGGAGGGTAAAATGGAACAGCTGAAAAAAAAGAAAAAATGGGCGAAACTGAAACGTTTCTGGCCGCTTTATGTCATGATGATCCCGGGAATGATCTATCTGATCATCAATAATTATCTGCCTTTGTTCGGACTGGTGATCCCGTTCAAAAAGGTAAATTATTCCGTCGGTATTCTGAAGAGCCCATGGGCCGGACTTTCGAACTTTACGTTCCTTTTTGCGACAAACGACGCATTCCTGATGTTCCGGAATACGATCGGATACAATCTGGTCTTTATTCTTCTCGGAAATGTGATGGGTCTTATTGTCGCGATCGCCATGGATACGGTCAAGAACAAGTATTTCAAGAACGCCAGTCAGATCATTATTCTGATACCGTATCTGCTTTCCACGGTCATCGTTTCCTATATCGTGTATGCTTTCTTAAACTCCAAGAGCGGCTTTATCAATAATGCGATCCTGATACCGCTGGGAGCGAAACCCGTCAGCTGGTACAATACGCCGAAACCGTGGCCGGTGATCCTGACGATCGTGTATCTCTGGATGTCCTTCGGCTACACATCCATCCTCTATTATTCCACCCTGATCGGAATCGATAAGACCTATTACGAGGCGGCCGTCGTGGACGGCGCGAGTACGTGGGATCAGATCACAAAGATCACGCTCCCGAATATGAAGGGAACGATCATCATTCTTCTCATCCTGGCGATCGGCCGTATCTGCTATTCTGACTTCGGTCTGTTCTATCAGATCCCGATGCATTCCGGCCTTCTTTACAGTGTAACGCAGACGATCGATACCTATGTGTACCGTGCGCTTCTGGAACAGAACAATATCTCGCGTTCCTCCGCTGCCGGTCTGTTCCAGTCTGTCCTTGGATTTATTCTGGTCGTGACGACCAATGCGATCGTCAGCAAGCTGGACCGGGACAGCGCATTATTCTGACAGGAAAGGAGCAGAAAAATGATTACGAAAAACAAACCGTTTATTATTGCGCAGTACGTGATTCTGTCACTCCTTGTCATTACCTGCATCGTTCCTTTCTGGCTTCTGATCGCAAGTTCGTTCATACCGGAAAAGACACTGGTGGAAACGGGTTATGCTCTGATCCCGAAGAAGGTCTCGCTTGAGGCATACCGGTATCTTGCTTCCGTTTCCGCGGGCGTTTTGAGAGCATACGAAATGAGTATCTTCTATGCCGTGGTCGGCGTGAGCAGCTCACTGGTGCTTACGATCCTGTTTGCTTATCCCCTCTCCAGAAAGGATCTTCCCGGCAAACAGTTCTTCTCCTTCTTCATCTTCTTCACCATGCTGTTCAACGGCGGACTGGTACCGACCTATATGATCTATACCAGACTGCTGAACATCAAAGAGACCGTATGGGCAATGATCGTGCCGGGCCTTCTGATGAATGCTTTCCACGTGATCATGATGAGAACGTACATCAATGCAAATGTATCCGACGAGATCCTGGAAGCAGCCCGTATCGACGGTGCGAACGAATGGCTGTGCCTGCTGAGGATCGTGGTCCCGCTCAGTAAGCCGATCGTCGGCACGCTTGCGCTGATGACGTTCATTGCCTACTGGAACAACTGGACGAACGGCGTCTACTATATTCTGCAGAGATCGGATTATCTGGGTATTCAGAACTACATGAAGAACGTACTGGATTCCGTATCGGCACTTCAGGTCCAGATGTCGCAGAACATCAATCAGGACATCAGTCAGATCCCCTCGACCGGTATCCGTATGGCGCTGGCGGTCGTCGGTGTCCTGCCGGTACTTTTAGTCTATCCGTTCTTCCAGAAATCCTTCGTCAAAGGCGTGACATTGGGTTCCGTCAAGGGCTGATGTCAGTTTTTCAACAGTATAGTCAGTTTCACAATACTGATAATCAGAAAAATGGTCGCAGAACCGGGCATGTTATTGATATACTGTATCATACTAAAACCAAGATAGGAGGGTTCTCTAAATGAAAAAAATTCTGGCTATTCTTTTAGCAGCACTGATGCTGTTTTCTTTAGCGGCCTGCACAGCTCCCGAAGGCGCACCGCAGGAATCTGAGAAAGCAAATGAAGGCGCTGCGGAAAAGGACGATGACGCAGGCGCAGACGAGATCGTGAAACTGAGACTGAACATGACCTCTTTCACCGGTGAAGCTCCCGCAAAGGCTGATATCGTTCTTGAAGCATTCAACAAGGAATTAAGAGAAAAAGCAGGCGCGGAAGTTGAATTCGTATGGGTTGGCTTTGCAAATATGCAGACACAGCTGAATCTGCTTCTTACAGGCGGCGATGATTCTCTTGATATCCTGAACTCTTTCTGGTATGCTCCGCTCGGACAGCTGGTTACAAACGGGCAGGTCATGGCACTTGACGATCTTCTTGCTTCTGACGGTACAGGCATCACAGAGCTCTTTGAGCCCTACCCCGAAATCATGAACTGCGGTAAGGTCGGCGGCAAGATCTACGGTATCCCGACCTACACAGCATGGTCTTCACCGAACATCTACATGTGTGACGCTACCGTTGCTGAAGGCATTGACATCTCCGGCAACATGACGATCAACGAGCTGACAGAGAAACTCGTTCAGCTGAAAGAAAAGAATCCGGACAAGTATTTCATCCCCGGTGCTACCGAACCCTACTGGGTACCGAAAAACATCGACTACTTAGGCGATACCAAGTACATGGGCGTTCTGCTTGATCCTGTCAACAGCACGACTGTTGAGAACTATTTCGAATCCGAAGACTTCCTGAATTTCTGTGAGAATATCAAGATCTGGAAGGAAAAGGATATCATTTCCCCGGATGCAATGTCCAACACGAACCCGACCCTTCAGAGCTTCAAGCTCAGAATCTCCTATGGTACACCGGGTTACGGCTACAACATGGACAACACGATCTATGAAGCAAATATGTCCCAGCAGTATGATTCCGACATCGTCGGCTGCGAGATCGGCGAAAGACTTCTGACCACCGGCAACGTCAGCACATATCTGTGGCATGTCACTTCTTTCTGCAAACATCCCGAAGCAGCTATGAAGGTCCTGAACCTGATGTTCACCGATCCTGTTGTTGCCAACATCTTCTCCAACGGTGTTGAACACGAGACCTATGAGATCGCTGAAAACGGTCAGCTGACATACTGTGAAGGCGCACACGATGCTGATACCGCCGGCTGGAGCGTAGGCTATGCTTACACGAACCCCAACGACTTCCTGTGCCCGACATGGGATTATCAGCGTGAAGATGCAAACGAGCTGATGATGGAAGACAACGCAAACGCGATTCCTTCCAAGGCTCTCGGCTTCGTCTGCGACCTTTCTCCTGTAGCCGATCAGTACGGCGCATGCTCGAATGTATTCGATCAGTATTATACCGTTATCATGAACGGTGAGTGCGAGATCGATGAAGTTCTTCCGGTATTCCAGCAGGAGCTGAAGAACGCAGGTATTGATGATATCATCGCAGAAAAGCAGTCACAGCTGGATGCATGGCTTACTGAATGATGATCGAGATATGACAAAAAAGAACAGGCTGCAGCAGCCTGAAACAAGGACCCCAGCTCCGGCCGGGGTCCTTGTTTTGTATCATCTGTACAGATCCGCTTCTTTCACTGCATATCAATGATAAACAGATAATTTTTCACAGATGCCGAGGTAAAATAAAGATCGCTGATATTCTCCCGGCAGCTCCCGTCCGTCATTCGGCGATACAGCTTTTCAAACTCTTCCCGTGCCTCCGGAAGACGGTCGTCATTAAAAAGACTGATTGCCTTTTCATAGCTTTCCGTCAGTGTGATATATCTGTCCTCCGGAGGATCTGTTACTTTGCCCGATCCTCCATCCGATGCCCCGCCTGTCGTCTCACGGCCGTTTTTCTCTTCGGAAAACCGTTCCTGCCATTCATCAAACATTTCAGAAGCGCTCTCCCCTTCGGAAGCATCATCAGAAGCAACGGCGCCGAAAACAGCTGTCAGACTGTTTTCAAGCTGGGACAGCTGTCCGCTGATCCGGAAGAGATAAGTCTGCCATCTGTCTCCTCCGCTCTTTTCCGTCATCTCCGTCAGAATGTCATACGCATTTCTCAGCGCATCTCTCTTCGCATACAGATCGTGATGCCTGTCCGCAATCACACTGAGATGATAATAGGTCCAGAACAGCTCACCCTGCAGATCCGGCGACTGCAGGAGTCTGAGATCACCTCCAAGCTCTTCAAATGCCGCAAGAGAACCCGTACAGTAAAGCTCGGCGCTGTCCAGATCACCTTTCTCCACCGCCAGATTTGCCGCCCGGCTGTACCAGCCTACGATCCCTGAAAGAGACGCGTTTCTGAATTCCGAAGCCTTCGGAGATTTCCGAAGCATACGGATCAGCCGCCTTTCAAGACCGGCATTTTTCAGAACGGCTCCGATGGCTTTTTCATAATCGCCTTCGCTGCGTGCTGAAAATGCAAGGTTTTCATTGCTGATAATGTCGGATCTGATCTGAAGGATGGTTCGGTTCATTCTTCCTTTTATCAGTCTGCGGGTGGATTTCGCGATCTTCCTGTCGATCTCGCCTGCCATGCGGGAATACTTTTTCGCATCGGCAGCCATTCCGCGCCGGGTATACATAACCGCAAGCCTCACAGATCCGCGCGTCGCATTTTCCCAGATCAGCGCACACAGTTCAGGCCCTGCCTCTTCCATTGCAAGACCGATCAGCTGACTGCAATGAATATACTGCTCCTCCGCCTTTGTTTCATCCCCGCCGTCATAGTAAAGATCGCCCAGAATAACGGATTCATTCACCATATCAGCCAGATTCCCGTTTGTCTGTTCTGCAAGGAATTCATTTTCGGAAAGTGTCGTCAGCTCTTTCTGGAACAGGATCGCTCTGTCCCTGTTTTTCTCAACACCTGCGCCGTTTTCATACATAAACACAAGCTTTCTGAGTGCATTTTTGGAAAACTCCGGCTCTTTCAGCTGTGCTGCTTTTTCAAAAAGAAGTGCTGCCCTGCCTCCGTCTGTCTCGACGTCTATCCCGTTCAGATAGCCAAGCGCAATATAATACAGATGTCCGGCGGTCTCTGTATTGCCCTTATAGCCCTTAAAACTGTCTTCATTCTGACTGAGAAACGCAGAGATTCCTTCTCTGTCATCACAGCTCAGGCATTCTCCGATCCCTGAATAAACGGCTTCCGGATCCTGATCTCCGAGTTCCTGTACATTCACCGGAAGGACCGGTTTCTGATAATGCCGTGCCGCCTTATATTCATGCTCTTCCACATAATTCGGCTTCTGCAGCATGAACGGCGTCATCGCCATCGCAAAAATATCGCTGCCCGCTATTCTCTCCTCGATCTCCTGATCAAAATGCTTGCCAGGCGTCAGGAATTCATCATACCAGATCGCAAGATCCTCTGCGATATCATGAATGATCTTCATCAGCTTTTTCGCATGCTGCCGGTCTTTCTTCCTGTAGCTTAAAAACGCACACCCGCTGTGATGCATTCTGATATGCCCGACATCCGACTTTGTCACCAGTATTCTGTCAAGATAGTTCTTCAGCTTGTCCGCATAGCTGATCTCTGTCGGATCCGTCGAGGTCCTGTCCAGAAACTGCATTCCGCCGAAAAGCGGATC
>JAZUFC010000326.1:0-2196 GCA_045640465.1 Lachnospiraceae bacterium
CTCATTGACCGTACCGTCGCCGCCAGAAGCCAGCACCAGATCAAAATCCGATGCATACTTTTCGATCAGTTCTCTTGCGTGTCCGCGGTACTGTGTCGTCATGATCGTGACGGAAAAATCCTCTTTATTAAATGCACTGACGATCTCCATCAGATGCGATTTCATCGCACCGCGCCCCGCTTTTGCATGAAAAACAAAGAGTAATTTTTTCATATTAATTTTTCACCACAATGTTGATGATCTTGCCGGGCACGTAGATCTCCTTAACGATCGTGCCGGCGATCTTGTCACCGAGTGCTTCCTTTGCCGCCGCAATGGCTTCCTTCTGGTCTGCGGTACGGGAGATGCTGACCTTTCCCTTGACCTTGCCGTTTACCTGAACGCCGATCTCCACTGTGTCTTCCACAACGGCTGCCGGATCAAACTCAGGCCATTTTTCGTATGCGATGGTTCCTTCGTGGCCGAGGATCTCCCACATTTCCTCACCGACATGCGGGCATACACAGGCAAACATCTTGATGAAGCCTTCTGCATAGTCCTTCGGGCAGGAGCCTGCCTTGTAGCATGCATTGACGAAGATCATGAACTGTGCGATCGCGGTATTAAACGCAAGCTTCTCGAAATCATCCGTGACTTTCTTTACGGTCTGATGATAGATCTTCTTCAGTTCATCCTTCTTTTCATCGGAAAGCTTTTCAGGATCCGCAAAGAATGTGAACACACGCTTGATGAACTTGTTGGAACCGTCAACGCCCTGCGGGCTCCACGGCTTGGAAACTTCCAGCGGTCCCATGAACATTTCGTAAAGACGAAGTGTATCTGCGCCGTATTCATTGACGATATCGGACGGATTGACGACATATTTCGGGAAACGCTTGCCCATCTTGATGCCGTTCTCACCGAGGATCATGCCCTGATGCACGAGCTTTTTGAAGGGCTCCTTCACCGGTGAAAGGCCGATATTGTAAAGGAAGCGGTTCCAGATACGGGCATAGATCAGATGACCGACCGCATGCTCGGGTCCGCCGATGTAAAGGTCGACGGGCATCCAGTGCTTCAAAAGCTCCTGGTCTGCGAATACCTGATCGTTGTGCGGATCGATATAACGGAAATAGTACCAGCTGGAGCCTGCGGAACCCGGCATTGTGGAGGTCTCTCTCAGACCCTTCACACCGTTCTGATCATAGATCTTCCAGTCCTTTGCGTTTTCCAGAGGCGCCTGTCCGTTCTTACCCTTGTAATCCTCCAGTTCCGGAAGGATCAGCGGAAGTTCTTCGTCCGGAAGCACATAGATGCTGCCGTCTTCCTGATGAACGACCGGAACCGGCTCGCCCCAGTAGCGCTGACGCGCAAAGATCCATTCACGGAAATGATAATTGACTGTTTCTTTTGCTACGCCCATCTCCACGAGTTTTTTCGTGATGGCTTTCTTGGCATCCTCTACCACCATGCCGGTAAATTCTTCGGAATTCATCAGATGGCAGCCCTTGCCGAGATAATCGTACTTTTCAAACGCTTTTTCGGAAACGTCTGCGCCGTCGATGACCTGGATCATCGGAATATTGTGAGCGACCGCATATTCAAAGTCACGCTGGTCATGGCTCGGAACCGCCATAACGGCACCGGTGCCGTAGGATGCCAGCACGAAATCGCCGATGAAGACCTGAACCTCTTTTCCGTTGACCGGATTGATGCAGGTGATTCCTTCAAGCACGCAGCCGGACTTTGTCTTGTTCAGTTCGGTACGGTCCATATCGTTCTTCTTGCGGGTCTCTTCGATATAAGCCTTTACCTCGTCCTGATTCTTGATCCTCGGCATCAGTTCCTGCACCAGATCACCGTCCGGAGCAAGTACGATAAAGGTCATGCCGTAGATCGTTTCGATACAGGTCGTAAAGATCGAGCATTTTCCGCCGCCGACGATCTCAAGTTCGACCTCTACACCGGTGGATTTGCCGATCCAGTTGCGCTGGATGTCCTTGGTGGATTCCGGCCAGTCGATCTCATCAAGACCGCTTAAAAGATCTTCGGCAAAAGCCACCTGATCGATGACCCACTGCTTCATGTTCTTACGGATTACGGGATATCCACCTCGCTCTGACTTTCCGTCGATGACCTCATCGTTGGACAGAACGGTTCCGAGCTCTTCGCACCAATTTACGGGCATGTCGATATACTTGGCATAGCCTGCCTCGT
>JAZUFC010000327.1:0-3335 GCA_045640465.1 Lachnospiraceae bacterium
CTGTGCCTATGACGGACTGGACGGTCTGAATATGGCAAAGGAGACCGAGTATGACATGGTGCTTCTGGATATCATGCTGCCCGGGATGAACGGACTGGATGTCTGTCAGTCGATCCGTGAGTTTTCCGATATGCCGATCATCATGCTGACGGCAAAAGGGGATGACATGGATAAGATCATGGGCCTGGAATACGGCGCCGACGATTATATCACAAAACCCTTCAACATTCTGGAGGTCAAAGCCAGAATGAAGGCCATCATGCGCCGGAACCAGAAAAAGGAAACGGTGAAACAGCCTGCCGAGGAAGGAATCATTTCCAAGGGTGATCTTAAGCTGGATCCGGATAACGGGAGAGTCTTTGTCAATAACCGTGAAGTCAATGTGACTGCCAAGGAATTTGAAGTGCTTCACCTTCTGGCGATGAATCCGAACAAGGTCTACAGCCGTGAGAAACTGCTTTCCGTGATCTGGGGAGAGGAGTATCCCGGTGATGCGCGTACGGTGGATGTCCACATCCGGAGACTTCGCGAGAAGATCGAGGAGAACCCCAGCGAGCCGAAATATGTGCAGACAAAATGGGGAGTAGGATATTACTACAGGGATGAAAAAGTTCTTTAATTCACTTCGAAACAGAATCATCACGGCGGTGCTCCTTGCAGGCATCATTCCCATCGTGTTTCTGCATTTTGTGGTGGTCTTTACCTATCAGAACAGTCTGATCGACCAGCGGAAGGTGGAAATTCTGGAAAGATGCGTGCAGATCTCCCGCGAGCTGTCCGAAAACGAAAACATCGCGGATTCTCTGAATCCCGAGATGACAGGTGTTCTGTCCTGGTATTCGGACGCATACGGAGGAAGACTGCTGGTCGTCAACAGCCGCTACCGGATCATTCTGGATACTTATGCTGCCGATATCGGCAGATTCTGCATTTCCGATGCGGTGTTCGCCGCGTTTTCAGGCAAAGAATACAGCCGGTTTCAGGAAGATACGGAGTTTCTGGAATTTGTCGTTCCCGTCGTTCACGGAGAAGGCGATGCCAGAACGGTCACCGGCGCACTTGTGTTTTCATCAACAACAGACTGGATCCAGGACGGGCTTCAGAGAGTCAGGCAGGGAATGTATCTCGTGGAAGGGATGCTTCTGATATGCATACTCCTGATGGCTGTTTATATGTCGTATCTGGCAGTGCGTCCGATCGTTACGGTCTCCGATTTCATCGAACGCATCAGCAACGGCAATCTGGATATGGATATTTCCGAGATCCGTTCCTATACGGAGATCAACAGGATACTGGATGCCTCGTCGCATGTTATCAGAAGATATCAGGAACTGGACCGTGCGCAGGAGGAATTCGTATCCAATGTGTCTCATGAGCTTCGGACGCCCATGACCTCCATCAAGGTTCTTTCAGATTCTCTTCTGGGACAGGAGAATATTCCGGAGGATGTCTATCAGGAGTTCCTGACGGATATCTCCGTTGAGATCGACCGTGAGTCCAGGATCATTGAGGACCTTCTTTCCATGAGCCGGCTCGGAAAAGGCTCCGATTCCATGAACATCCAGACAGTCGTTATGAACGATCTGATCCTGGATATCCTGAAATCGATCCGTCCGATCGCCAAGGAACGTGAGATCGAACTGATCTATGAATCTTTCCGTACCGTGACGGCGGATGTGGACGAGGTCAAGCTGAATCAGGCGCTTTCCAACATGATCGAAAACGCAGTGAAATACAATAAGGACGAAGGCTGGGTCAAGGTATCTCTGGATGCGGACCATGAATATTTCTATGTGAAGATCGCCGATAACGGCGTCGGTATCCCTGAGGATGCGCTATCGCATGTCTTTGACCGTTTTTACCGTGTCGACAAGGCGCGTTCCCGTGATACGGGCGGAACCGGTCTCGGTCTTCCGATCTCCAAACAGATCGTGCTTCTTCACTACGGCGTGATCAAGGTGGAATCGACACTGGGAGAAGGAACCGTATTTACGATCCGTATCCCGCTGAAACACGTGGATCTGAGAGGAATACAGGGATGAAGAATAAGCGGATATTCTGTATGTTTCTTTGCATTCTTCTTGTTTTGCCGGCAGGCTGCAGAAAACAGAGAAACAGCACGCCGGAAGGCATGGATAATGCGTTCTATATTTATTATCGTGAGCAGAACCAGATGAGCCTTCTGCCGGTCAGAGCGGAAGTGGACACCGGTCTGGACCTTGTGCTTCTGGTCTCCTCACTCTATGAAAAAATGGGAGATGCACAGGATAATGTCGGTTATATCAGTGCTATCCCCGGAGAACCGAAGCTGAAAAACTATTCGATCAGCGGAACCGCACTGACTCTGAACTTTGATTCTTCCTACCCGGAGGTGAATTCGGTCCCGGAAGTTCTGTTCCGTGCCGCACTCGTAAAGACCTATACACAGCTTCCGGAAGTACTGACGCTGGAGATCCTCGTGGATGATCAGCCGCTCGAACGAAGCGACGGCAGCGTGATCGGACCCATGAAGGGCACCGATTTCGTCGATGTCATGGGCGGCGGTCTGAATAGCTATCAGAGTGCAGCCGTCACGCTGTATTACGCATCGGAAGACGGAAAGATGCTGCTGAAACGTACGGCAAACGTCACTTATAAAAACACCTACCGTCTCGAGCAGTATATCGTGAACAAGATCGTGCAGGGACCGTCCGATCCGTCTATGGGGTATTCCGTATTTCCTGCAGGAACAAAAGTCATTTCCGTCAATACCAAAAACGGGATCTGTCAGGTGAATTTCAACCAGGAACTTCTGAACAGCACGCTTCAGGTGACGCCTGAAGTCCTGATCTATTCGCTTGTCAATTCGCTTGCGGAGGTTCCCGGCATCAATGCGGTACAGATCCTGATCGGCGGATCTTCCGCAGTCACATTTATGGATCAGATCGATCTTTCGGCACCGCTTCAGCGGAAGCCCGAGCTTGTTTCAGAGGAGGTTCAGAATTAGAAGACCGCTTGTATGGATCGCGGTTGTTCTGGCATTGGGGGTCATTATTATCAGTCATTCGGAGGCATTGCAGTCTGCATCGGGACTGTTTATGCCTCCTTTTCTGCGTATGCGCCTGGAAACGAGCGAACAGGAGAGCTTTCATACTTCCGTATGCGGCAGGATCACATGGATCGAACTCAGGGAAGAAGGCTTCTGCATTCTTCTGAAGGGTGATAAAAACACCGGCCGGGTACGGATCTATACAGACGGAGAGTTTCCTGATGAAATATCGGTCGGAGACACCATCCGCGCGGGAGGAAAACTGTTTCTGTTTCCGGAGGCCTCCAACGAAGGGGAATTCTGCCTG
>JAZUFC010000328.1:0-8935 GCA_045640465.1 Lachnospiraceae bacterium
TGCACCACCAGGGGCTCGAACCCTGGACACCCTGATTAAGAGTCAGGTGCTCTACCAACTGAGCTAGTGGTGCATGTCTTTCAGACACAAACGATATTATAGCACGAAGAAATCAAATGTCAAGCATAAAATTCACAATTTTGACAAAAAGTTGTTTTATGATACTGACCGTGATGAAACATGCGGAAGTTGCATTTTCCGGTTTACAGAAAAAGGCAGGCATCTTATAATGATAATATCAGGGCCAAAAGGTCGGGTGCCCGGCAGAAGCTTGCTCATGCAAGGGTGCAAAGGTCTTATTGACCCGCAAAACACGAGAAACGAAGCATTTTTCGCAGAAAAAGGCAGGAGTTTCGAGTGTTTCGCACCGCGGGAGTGCAGTGCACGGAGCGGTGCGGTATCAAGATTAATCAAGGAAGGACCGGAATATGAGACTGCATAACATACCGGGCGCTAAGGAGGCCATCGACGAAAGTCCTCTGGTGATCCACACCCCCGAAGAATATAAAGGACAGTGGAAGGGAATGCTCTTCCCGAAGGAGAACCCCCTGTATCTGGAGATCGGCTGCGGAAAAGGCATGTTCCTGTCCGCCCTGTCGGAAGCCCATCCGGAGATCAGCTATCTCGGGATCGAAAAGTTCTCCTCCGTTATTTTCCGTGCTGTTCAGAAGCGTGAGCAGATGGAGGTGTCCAATCTGTTCTATATCCGTTTTGACGCGGAAAAGATCACCGATATTTTCGGAGAAGGCGAAGTCGATAAGCTCTACCTGAATTTCTCCGATCCCTGGCCCAAGGACAGACATCATAAAAGACGGCTCACCTCCCGTGAGTTTCTGAAACGCTATGAGCAGATCCTTGCGCCCGATGCCGTTGTGGAATTCAAGACCGACAACACCGATCTGTTCGACTTTTCGCTGGAAGAAGCGGAAGCCTCAGGCTGGGAGATCCTTGCCTGCACCCGCGACCTTCATAAGGACCCCGTCCTGTCGGAGGGAAATGTCATGACGGAATATGAAGAGCGGTTTTCGCTCCTCGGAAACAGGATCTGTAAACTGATCATGAGGCCCGGAAAGAAAGGCTGATGCCTCCGGTCGGAATGAATATACAATGCGGACGGAGTTTTCCGGACCGCGGAAAGGATGTGTAAATGAAAAAACGTATTACAGTTCTTTTAGTCCTTGCACTTCTTGCGATGACGGTGCTTTCCGCCTGCTCAGGCGCACAGAGACCGTCCCTTTCCTCTATGAAGAAAGTCGGTCAGAAGACTTCATCGGGCTGGATGACACTTGCAAAGGAAGAGGATGAAGAAGAGACCGTTCCCGAAGACGGAGAGGATGAAACGATCGAAGCCGGTGCTGCGGACGAAGAGCCCGTACCCGAAACAGATACGGATGAGAACGAAGGCGAAGAGGATCCGGAAGAGATCCCTGAACCCGAAGGTACCTTTGACGAGTTCTGCGACCGCGTGTTCATGGAGCTTCTTGACGGAGATACGCTGGATACGCATTATTTTGTTGCGCATCCGGAAAACTACGGTTTCAGTGAAGAAGTCGCCTGGTCCGCGCCCGATGCTTCCGAAGAGGCAGAGGAAGAGTACGCGGAATGGCTTGACGGTATTGCCCTGGAGATGAAGGGTTATGATTACGAATCTCTCGGTTATGCCGGACAGATCACCTATGATACGCTGGAGCGCTTTATCGAGCTGGAAAAGAGTTCGGTCGGACTGAATCTCTATTATGAGCCCCTCGGCGCGAATGTCGGCATTCAGGCGCAGATGCCTCTTTACTTTGCCGAGTATCCGCTTCGTGAGGAAGCAGACATTCCGGTCTATCTCGAGCTGATGAGACTGCTTCCGGGTTATTATGAAGATATTCTGGCGTTTGAAGCCGCGAAGTCCGAAGCCGGCCTTTTCATGGAGGACGTGATCCTCGATGAAGTGATCTCACAGTGTGAGGAGTTCCTGACATCCGAAGAGGATGAGGAGAATTTCCTGTATGCGACTTTTGAAGAGCGTATTGACGAGCTCGGTATTGAAGGCGATGCAAAGGAAGCCTATCTTCAGGAAAACCGGGAAGCGGTTCCTTATGTATATGACGCATACAGACTGTTAGTCGAAGGTCTGGAGGAATTCAGAGGCACCGGAAAGTATGAAGGCGGCCTTTGCAATTATCCGGACGGAAAAGCCTATTATGAATACATGATCGCTGCCAATACCGGTTCCTCCATGAGCACCGGCGAGATCGTCCGTGCCGTGGATAAGCTGATGGATGAATCCATGAACGGTATCGTCGAACTGTACAGCAAAAACCGCCGGATCTTCAATCTGGTCTCCGGAGCGAAGTTCCCGACGCATGATCCCAACGTGATCATGAAGGAACTCATCGAAAAGGCGAAGGAAGACTTCCCGGATCTTTCCGAGGTCGAGTATCAGATCAAATACGTGGATGAATCTCTCCGCGATTATCTGAGCCCCGCATGCTATTTCACGCCGCCTGTCGATGACAGCACCGCAAATCACATTTTCATCAACTGTGACCGCGGTGAAGAACCGGAAGACATCTATACGACCATGGCGCATGAAGGCTATCCGGGTCATCTGTATCAGACAAACTTTGCCAAGGAAGCCGGCGAACCTGCGCTCCGTCAGATCCTTGATCCTACCGGTTATGCGGAAGGCTGGGCGGAATACGTGCAGATCTTCAGCTACAAGTATATAGATTCTCTGAAAGAGGATGTGGCAGCCTACCTGCAGTACAACGAGCTTCTTTCTCTCGGCATGTCTGCACGCTGCGACCTTGGTGTTCACTGCGAAGGCTGGGACGTGGACGATGTATTCGACTATGTTTCCAATTACTACGAGATCGGTGAAGAGGATGCACAGTGGATCTACGACTATGTGCTCGGCGATCCCGCCGGATATCTTGACTACATGGTCGGCTATCTGGAACTGACCTCGATCCGCGATGAGGCGGAAGAGCGTGCGGATGAAGCCGGTGAAGAGTTCGATCTGAAGAAATTCCATGAGGACTATCTGTCGATCGGCGGAACCTACTACGAGATCCTGAGAAAATATCTCTTTGCGGAGGGCTGATCCTCTGAGAGGAAATAAACAGCAGACAGGCGCGGGCATGGCCCGCGCCTGTTTCATTGATATAAGCAGCTGTACCTGTTTTACAGGATCGCTTTTCCTTCCGCAGCCAGTCTGTCGTAGTTCTTTCTGGAGGCTTCATAAAGTGCACGGCGCAGACGTAATCCCGGCGCCCGACCGGTAAAGAAGACACGGTTATCGTAACCGATCTCCTCCATGAACTTCGAAACGGCTGCATTCAGCTCTTCATCGGAGCAGTTTTCGTCGATCTCAAAGCCGTGGCTGAAGATCATCTTCTCATCCTTGTACATCTTTTTGAGTTTTGCCTTGTCATTAAGCGGCTGGCCGCCCCACGAATCAAAGCCTTCCTCGATAAAGAGCGGAACAAAGTTTTCCACAAAGCCGCAGCAGTGCAGGTCCACATACATCCCGAGGGAGTGCGCGTATTCGACCGCCTCTTTAACGTACGGAACCAGCATTTCTCTGGCTGTTGCAACGGAGAAGCTTTCTGCACGCTGAGTGCCCCAGTCATCGTTGAAATTCACTACGTCCGGGTTGAACCATTTTTTCATCTGATAGTAGTATTTCTTGCGGGCGTCCGTAACGGCGCGGAAGAAGCGGTGTACACTTTCCTTCTGGTCCTCATCGATCAGAGCCACAGCGGCCTCCGCGTAGTCCATAACGGCGATCAGACGCTCGAAGAGGCAGGAACCGACGGTCATTTCAAAGATCTTATCGTCTGTCTTTCTGCCGATCACGCGGTCATAGCAGCCCTGCCAGTCCCAGCTGTCCGGATCGGGCACGGTCAGAACATCCTCCCAGTGGTCGATATCGGTGACCTTGGGGTTGCCGGGACGGACCATTGCGCCGCCTGCAGAAGGAACAAAGACCCATTCCACGCCCCAGCCGTCGATGCCGCCCTGCGGACCGCGGGCGATGTTTTCCGGATCGCAGTCAGCTTTGGCGTTGACGATCTCATCCACGGAAGGAATCCACATGGGTGTTTTTCCCTGATAGAGTCTGAGGATATTTTCGCGTGAGGTGATCGGCGTGTTCAGATAAGCCACGTCTCCGCGGGGGCTTTTGATAAGCTCCTTGAGTTCCAGTTCATCGTTTGTGAATTTTTCCATGCTCATGGATGAGTCCTCCTTTGATCGGCAGCGTTCTGCCGGTTGATGTTCAGCGTGTATTGCCGGAACGGATGCGGTAGCCCACACCCAGCTCATTATAGATGTAGCGGTTCTCGCCCGGCTTTTCGCCGAGCTTTTTGCGGATATTTGCCATGTTGACCTGCAGACGTTTGGCACTTCCCGTGTCTGCGCTGCCCCAGACTTCTTTGGAGATCGCGGCGTATGTCATGACTTTACCGGTATTTCTTGAAAGAAACGAGAGAATGTTGAATTCCGTCTGCGTGAAGCGGACTTCACGGCCGGAAAGAAATACAGTTCTTGCGTCATAGTCGATCTTCAGATCGCCGAGTAAGAAGGTCTCCGTATTCAGAGCGGATCCCGTACGCATTCTTGACAGACGGAGTGCGGAGCGGATCCGTGCCAGAAGTTCACCCGTACCGAAGGGTTTGGTGACGTAATCATTTGCGCCCGCATCCAGACAGGCGATCTTTTCCGATTCATCGGAACGGGCAGAGAGAACAATAACAGGTGTCTGAAAATTCCTCCGGATCAGCTCGATCAGTTCTTTTCCGTCTCTGTCGGGAAGCCCGAGATCCAGGATCAGAAGATCCGGATGATAGGAAGCATACATCAGCCGGCCTTCTTCACAGGTCCTGGCTGTCAGAACCTGATAACCTTCCGGTTCCAGAATGGCGGAAAGCAGTGTGATGATATTTTCCTCGTCTTCCACGAGAACGATTCGATAGCGGTTGTTCATGCGGTATCCTCACCCGATATTTTTCCTCTGCGTGCACGCGAAAAAGGTTTTTGGCCTTAACATTATTATAACTAATCTTCAGAAGAAAATCATTCAGTATCAGAACCGTTTTTTTCACTATTCTCTTGTCTTTCAAAAGGCCCGGGATCCGGCTGCCGCTTTCCTGATCTTCTTATATTTCCTCTGCTTCATCCTCGCAGAGATCCAAAATCACGGTAAAGATCGCACCGCCCGAGGGACGGTTCGCCGCATATATTTCGCCTCCGTGCGCTTTGACGATCGTCTGGCAGACGGAAAGACCGATCCCTTTGTTGCGGACGTTGTCGGAAGCCTCTTCATTCATGGAATAACTGCCTGTAAAAAGGGTGGAAAGCCGCGCACGCGGAATTCCGCAGCCGTTGTCGGAGATCTTGAAAACCGCCCGTTTTCCGCTTCTTGCGACAAGAAGGCGGAGCTCAGTCATCCCTTCTGCATGTTCCACTGCGTTTTCCAGAATATTGAAAAGTACCTGTTGGATCAGGGTCGGGTCCATCGGGACGATCAGGATCTCATCCGGAAGATCCAGAAGAAGCTCCCGGTCAGGATAGCGCTTCCGGAAAGCGGAAACCAAAGAGTCGATGAGCTCATCCACTACCGTAGGCATTTTGATCAGCTGTACGCCGGATGTGTTGATCCGGGTCACAGAGAGCAGGTTCTCGACCATGTGGGTCAGCCACTGCGCATCCTCGCTGATGCTCCGGATCATCTCTTTTTTCTGTTCATCCGAAAGGCGGTCGTAATTCTCCAGAATTGCCGTACTGGAACCGTATATCGTGGTGAGCGGTGTTCTCAGATCATGGGAGACGGCACGCAGAAGGTTGGCGCGCATCTTTTCCATTTCGGATTCCCGTTTCAGTTCGTTCTGCTTGCGGTTCTGGATCGTCAGCGCCCCTGTCAGGAGAGTGACGGCGATCAGGATCACCGCGGAAAGGATGTTTTCCGGGATCGTGAAATTAAAGTCGAAAAAGGGGACGGTGAAGGCGAAATTCACAAGCAGCATGCTGCAGACGGAAGCTGCGATGCCGTAGGAATAGCCGCTCGTCAGAAGCGAGATCAGGAAGACGGCAAGGACAAAGATCGTCGGGATCAGCATGACGGAGATCTGGAACCTGTGCAGAAAAAAGCAGGTCAGATAGGCCAGAAACAGGATCAATACCGAGATCAGGATGTTTTTCAGAATTTGAGAAGATCTTTTCATGGGCTGTCCTTTATATGCGTCCGGACAGGACAGAGCACGGCCGGGCGCAGAAGCGATCAGGAATGTTTTTCTGTTTTCATTCTACAGAATAAAGTTCGCTTTTTCAATGGAAAAGACAGATTTTGACAGGGATGAAACGAAGAAAAACATACGTCCTCATGCACCGCTTGACAGGGACGTTTTTCAATGATAGGATGGCCGTGATATCATACTGAGATACCCGGGAAAGCCGGGAGAAAGGGATACCGGTCATTGTGTCATGATGGATGGCCGGTTTGTATTTCATGGAAAGTGAACAGAAGTTAAAGAAAAATCTCGGTGTAGCGACCGCTACGTCCATCGTAGTCGGCTGTGTCATCGGCGCGGGCGTCTTTTTTAAGCCGTATGCGATCTATCAGGCAACCGGCGGTGCGCCGGGCATGGGGATCCTCGCGTGGATCGTCGGCGGTCTGATCAGCCTTTTCGGCGCACTGACATTTGCCGAGGTTGCGGTCATGATCCCGAAGACAGGCGGCATGATCACGTATCTGAGCGAGGCTTACGGAGAAAAGGTAGGCTTCCTGGCAGGATGGATGCAGGTCGTCATTTTCTATCCGGCATTTCTGGCCGGCTACGGCGTCAAAGTCGGCACGGAGCTCGGTGAATATATCGGGCCACAGTTTGCACTTCCGGTTGCGATCCTTGTGATCGGCGGTCTGGTGCTTCTGAATACGCGCGGTTCGAGATCGGCAGGCGGCGTACAGGTCGTGTCCACGATCTGCAAGCTGATTCCTCTGTTCCTTCTGATGATCTTCGGCTTCATCAAGGGAAGCGGCGATCATGCGATCCTGAAGCCCATGGTCGGCGAGGGAAAGAATGTCGGCGGTGTTCTCGGAACCACGCTTCTTGCGGTCCTGTTTGCATTTGAAGGCTGGACGAACGTCGGCTCCATTGCAGGTGAGATGAAGAATCCCGGAAAGGATCTGCCCCGTGCGATCGTCGGCGGCGTCTCCATCATCATGGCGGTCTATCTGATCATCAATCTGGCTTATCTGTGGGTCATTCCGGCAAATGAACTGATGAATCTGGAATCTCCGGCAGCTGCAGTCGCCACGAAGCTTTTCGGTTCATTCGGCGGCACGCTCATCAAGATCGGCATCATCATTTCCGTGATCGGCGCCGGAAACGGCTTCCTGATGGCAGGCTCACGCGTGGCTTATCAGCTGGCAGAGGACCGGACGATCCCCTGCGGAAAGACACTGTCAAAGCTGAACGGAAAGCAGGTTCCCGCCAATTCCATCATTCTGGTGGGCGTTCTGGCAGTGATCTATTCCTTCAGCGGTGAGTTTGATCTGCTGACAGACCTCGGCGTATTCTCCTGCTGGATCTTCTATACGCTGACCTTCTGCTGCGTCATTCATTTCAGAAAGAAGCAGCCCGACAGAGAACGCAGATACAAGGTGCCCGGTTATCCGGTGATCCCGGCTCTTGCGATCCTGGGCGGTGCGTATGTGATCTTCAGCCAGCTCTTCCTTTCCGGAAAGCGCGCGCTCCTCATGTCTCTTTTAAGCGTTGTGATCACGCTGATCGGTCTTCCGGTCTACATGCTCGTGAAGAAGAAGCAGAAGTGACGGCAGTCAGCTGTGCTTTTCAATAAGGGTATTTCTATACCGGCATACCGTGTGCTCTTTGTCAGAGCCGGAACTGTTTTTATAAAGGCACCGGAATCGTTACGGTTTCGGTGCCTTGTGCTTGGATTCGAAATCCAATAAACCACCTGCTATGCAGGTGTGTTCCCAATAAGCTTTAGCTTCAAGAAAGAACCTCCTTTGCTATAATAGATGTAGGTTTGCCGACCACACTAAATAGCAAAGGAGGTTCCAAATGGACAACAATAGTTTAGCACATACCCCGTGGACATGTAAATATCATATCGTCTTTGCACCAAAGTATAGGCGAAAAGTAATCTACAAGAGCATACGAACAGACATCATACATATTCTCACAGAACTATGTAAGAGGAAGGGTATCGAAATAATAGCAGGAGAATGTTGCCCGGAGATAGTGCGATCGGCAAATCTTCAAGGCTCTTTAGAGCCAGCTGGTACCAAAGGCTTATAGCCGCAGAACAAACCACCGGCTTAGCCGGTGGTCATGATTTTTGCTCTTTTTATCAATACTGACTAATGTCATCTTATTTTCTTCAGCCCCGCGATAAAGCGGGGCTTGTGGTTTGATATCCACCTCCGGCTATAGTTTGTCTGGGTGGCAGAATCGTAAATTTCTGACTATATCGAGTGTAGTCCGGTTCTTTGAAGTTCAAGCGAGTAATTCAGAATGATAAACTGAAGAGTAAACCCATATACTAAAAATGTGCGAAGATAATTGATGATTCGCTCATGAAATGTGGAGCGCGAATTGACAAACGCCCATGTTTTGTGCACAATAAGGTGGAAGCTTTATTGCTGGTATCAATGTTGGATGATGAATCACAGGAAGATCTGAGAGCAGACAGGAATCTGGGAGTATATAAGTGCGCGTTGTATGAAAACATGATAGGCGAAGCGCTTATCAAGCAAGGACATAAACCGTTCTATTACAAGAAAGAAAATTCAACTTTGGAAGAGGATTTTTTCATTCGTTCAACAGCTTCCCTGATTCCGGTTGAGGTAAAGGCAAAAAGCGGTCGTGCGAAATCAATGAAGACACTTATTGCTTCCGATCAAAGTCGGAGGCCAAGCGGT
>JAZUFC010000329.1:0-4726 GCA_045640465.1 Lachnospiraceae bacterium
AAAAGGTTTTCTGTTACAGCAGCGAAAGCCCGGACGGAGATGCGTCTTTCTTCGGAACCGATGCAGAGATCTATACTGCGGAGAATCTGATGTGTACACGGACGGAAGCGCTGGCGAAGGTGATGCACGGTATATATCAAAGAGAAAACGGCGGGGATCTCTGGGAGGATCTGAGTCCGTTCCTTCGCCGCTCCAATTATGCCGCTGCGGGGCACGTTTCGGAAAAGATCCGTTTCCTTCTGGAGGATGACAGTCTGACTTCATTCACGAAAGAACAGGCAAAAGAGGCCTGCCGCAGATTTACAGCGCTTCGCGAGCGGGAAGACGATACCTGCAGACGGATCGAGCATGACCGGTGGGTCCGTTTTCATGCCATGTACAACTGGAGTTATGCACCGGTAAGAGATAACGGAAAAAGACTGCATCCCTTAATGGTGCCGTTTGAAAAGCTGAGCGAGGCTGACCGGGCGAAGGATGATTACGCATATCTGATCATCGGGCGTCTGGCAGAGGAGGGACTTGAACATGGAGAGACATTATAAAGCATTTATCAGCTACAGACATCTTCCTCTGGATGTCGAGACAGCCAGAAGACTGCACCGGTATATTGAGCATTTTACGATCCCGAAAGACCTGAGAAAGAACGGCGAAAAGCATCCGGGGCTGGTGTTTCGCGATCAGGATGAGCTTCCGCTTTCCGGGAATCTTTCGGAAAGCATTCAGACCGCACTGGACCGTTCTGAATTTCTGATCGTCGTCTGTACGCCGGAAACGGCAAAATCACAGTGGGTACTCAGAGAGATCACGTATTTTATCGAGACACACGGAAGAGACCATGTGCTTGCTGTTTTAGCAGAGGGCAATGAGAAGACTTCGTTTCCTGCGGAACTGACCGCTGTTACCGATGAAAACGGGGACATTCTCAAAACAGTCGAGCCGCTGGCTGCGAATATCGCTGCACCGGGGAAGGCGAAACGGGAAAGACTTCTGAAGACGGAAGGACTCCGGCTGATGGCAGCGCTGATCGGCTGCAATTATGACGACCTTTTCAAAAGAGAGCAGAGATATAAAAGAAAACGGATCCTGATCGCTGCATCGGCACTTTTACTGGCGTCCGGCGCGTATATGACGACATTGGCGGTCAAAAACAGACGGATCACGGAACAGAATGAACAGATCACACTGCAGAACGAGGAGATCACGGAGCAGTATCAGAAGATCAGTGAGCAGAATGAACAGATCAGCGAGCAGCTTCGGAATACCCAGCTGAATGAATCCAAGAATCTGACGGCGCTGTCGGAGATCGCTTACGAAGACGGTGATTACCGCACTGCACTGGAATACGCATATCAGGCATTACCGAAAGAAGAGGATGAACGGCCGTTTTATCCGGAAGCGGAGGCTCAGCTGAGCAATGTTCTGAACCTTTACAAAACAGACGGCTTTGTTTATACACAGTCGATCGGGCAGGAGACTGCCATTGAAGGCCTGCAGCTGTCTCCGGACGGCAGGAAGGCCGTGACGCTGGATTCCTTTGACTGTCTGCGGATCTATGACTGTGAAGCGGGAAAGAAACTTTGGGAGCGGAAAATTGAAAACATTGCCGCTTTCCGGTTTTCGCAGGACGGGACGATCCTTGCCTGCTACCGCTATGAGGAACTTTTCTTTTTTGATGCTTCCGACGGAACACTTCTGAGATCCGAGACCGGGTATCACTGCTCCGGATCGCTGATCTCAAACGGAGTCTGCCTCCTGCAGACAGGCGACTGTGAGGCATTTTTTCTGCAGGATGCAAAGAGCGGAGAAATGCTTGCATCCGTGCAGATCCCGCATACAGATGACGAACAGGTGGAGGCAGCTTACAGCTTTGTGATCTCGGATTCCGGGAAGATGATAGCGATCCCGTATTCCGCTTATCGGTATTCCGACCGGACTTACACATACGGGATCCTGATGTGGGATCTGGATGCGGAATCTGCAGAACGGATCCCTCTGGACGGTGTCGAATACGGAACGGATGTGAAGGTCGCTTTTGTCGGAGAGAATATTGCCGCAGCCACCGCAGATATGAATGTCAGTACCTTGATGCTGTTTGACCGCGCGGAGAACTGGCAGATGAGATACCGGCAGGAGTTTGAGAACGAATTTGAGATCTCTCAGAACGGTGCGATCACCATGGAGGCAGACATCCGGCTGTTCGGTTTATGCGACGGATATCTTCTGTTCGGTGCCGGCCGCAGTATCTGCACCGCAGATCCGGAAACCGGCGATATCCTTGTGAAGAAGACGCTTCCGTCTTCAGTGATCCGTGCGGAGATCATTCGCGGAAATGCCTCGCTGATCCTGAATGACGGAACAGTGACGATGTATATGCCGGGCGGTACGCTGACGAGTGAGGTCAATATGTACACCTTTCATGCCGGTCAGAGTGTTTACGGCGGCGAGATCCGGGGAGAACATCCGCTTACGGCAGTGTATATTCTGCTCTTCCGTGAGAGCAAAAACCGGCTTTCGTTCATTCATTTTCTCGATGACCGGGATCTGCCGCATTTCTACGATTATAACGGAAGCAGAAGAGAATACAGTTTCTGTATCTCTCCGGACAGGAAACAGATGGCAGGCATCCGCTACAGCGGAAGCGAAGAGATACTGAGCGGCGTTCTGATCGATATCTCTTCAAAAGAGACGGCTTCGTTCTCTGTTCCGATGGCGTATGATTACTGGTCGGGTACGAAACAGAATGACGTGCTTCTTTTTGACAGCAGGCTGTATATAAACGAGTGCATGATCGATCTGAAGGAGCAGACTCTTTCCGTGATCGATGACAGGGCTGCTGCCGTTTATGCATGCTATCAGTGCAGAACGGTGTACGATCCGGACAAAAACGACGTGCTGACGGCTTTTCTGGATCCGGAAGCGCATACGCTTCTGTATTCATTCCCGGATACGGATGAAATTGCTGCACAGCCGTTCCCTGAAAGCTTCTGTTCGGACGAGGCATCGGGCTGGGACGGGGAATATGTGCTGGAATGTCTTACTTCCGGCGGAAGTGCTGTCATTTCCAGAAGAAACGGTACATTTGACGCAGGCATCCGGCAGGTGTTCCTGTTCTGCCCTGCGTCCGGAAGCTGGACGGAACTTCCGGCTGAGAGCCTCTGGTTTGATGAACGTATGTCATCTCAGATCGCTGCGGGTTCGGAAAGCGGAGACATGATCGCTGCTTTGGTTCCGGACGGAGGGATCACGGTTCTTCGGGCGGATTCCGGAGAGGAACTGCTCAGGATCTCCTGCCCGCTTTCTTCGGAGGCGGTCAGTCAGCTCCTTTTTGCAAAAGAGGATTCTCTGCTTTTCGTTTTCGGAAATACGGGAACGATGTATCTTTATGATATCGGAACCGGTGAACTTCTTCACGAAAGCAATTACCTCAGCTCGGATTTCCGCTTCCAGAAGGGGGCAAGATGCGAAGCAGTCTGCTCCGGAGACGGCAGAAAACTGGTGCTCGTATACGATTCCGATGTCTATACGCATTCCTTCTGCGTGATCCTCGATCTTGAGCAGTATGCGTCAGTCGGCTCCTGTCAGGGCATCAATGCGTACTTTGCGGACACCGATACACTGATCCTTGCGCCCTATAACGGCTTCGGACTCTGTGAAAGACCGCTCTATACGCTGGAGGAGGCGATGGCGGCGGCAGAGGAGATCCTGAGCCTGTCCGAGTAAAACGAAGAGTTCTATTATCACGATCCGGTCTGCACGAATCACGGCATGCAGACCGGATCGTTATGCGTCCGGGGAAAAAACTCACTTGAATGCGGAAGTTAGTTCCGCAGTTCAATATTCCCTGTAATTCTGCGGAATTAAGTTCCGCTTTCCTCTTTATTTTTGCCCGGTTTGACGTTATAATGCTCCCATGAGCATACAGTTTTCAGCGTTTCAATGCATGCCAAAGGGGCATCTGGGATTAGTGTGCGAGACTAACTTCCACATGCCGGATTTTACCTTTGCATCTTTGTTACGTCTGAAGCCTGCCTGTGCACATGTTTTATATTAACAACTCTGGAGTGAGCATTACGTCATCCGGCTCGACAGCCCGGTAATTCATGACGGTAAACAGCTTCTCATCCAGAAGCATCTGAGACAGTTCGAACGGACTATGTCCGTTCAGGCTGTCTCTTTTTGTACTGTTGATGTGGTTTGCCAAAAGATCCACATCCGACTGCTGAAGATCATCGAAGGAGCTTCCTTTTTTTCTGACGTACCGGATGTATTCATGATTCTTTTCGCAGCATCCTTTCTGCCAGAACGAATACGGATCGCAGTAGTATACGGTTGTTCTCCGACTTTTGTCCAGCGCTGTTTCCAGGTCTTCACGGCCCGCGAATTCTGTTCCTCCGTCTGTCAGAATGACCTCGAAAAGCTTCCGGAACAGTTCAGTACCCAGCTGCTCCTCAAGCATGTCGAATACACGCTTTACCTCTTCACGGGTCTGGGATTCGAGAAGAAAAATCAGCATCAGGTGTGTCCTGCGGAATGTCATGGTCAGAAGGACCTTGCGGCTTTTCGCATTTCCCTCCACGCAGTCCATTTCAACGATACCGGCATTGGGATCCTTCTCAATCCGTTTCTTGAAGTCCTCGTAGTTATGGCCTTTCCTGTAGACGCGGTCCTTAGCGCTTGTCTCGGTTGCCTTCTTACGTTTCTTATACTTGACTTTCCGGCGAAGGTC
>JAZUFC010000330.1:0-4004 GCA_045640465.1 Lachnospiraceae bacterium
GTATTAATTATCAAACTGAGGAATAAGTGTTGGAAAAGATTTCAAAAACAACTGTCCAGTCATGCCGAATATGCTTTGAAAAATAGAAAATCTAAAATTCAATGACATCATAGATTTCGCAAATCGGATTTCAACATTAAAATGACTATGAAATTCTCCAAAAACGCTCACAAAATATAGACGACAGTTACAGAAACAAAGGAGACATAGAATATGGAACTTACCCGCCACAAACTCGATCCTTATCCGAACCCGAAGGATAAACTACCGCTCTTTGTTAATGAACCGATGATTGCTGATCGGACACTTATGGATTATTACCATGATTGTGATTTTAAACTTCAAAGTGACAATATCCGTATCTATGTCCCGATCGACCTGAACAGGGAATTTATCCTCCGCCGTCTGGATGAGATTATATACCGTTACGGAGAAGCGAACGAAAAGAACGAAAGCGATTTCCGCTTAGAGGTCAACAACCTTTTTTTCCAGGTCGAGATCTACGATCAGATCTGGTATGTCCGCCATATGCCGGAAAACGGTGATCACAGCGAAGAAGCGAAACAGCTTGTCAGAGAATTCATCCAAAGACTGGAAGATATCCCGGACGGCTGTGCGGAATGCTTTCCGTTTGAGATGATCGATGATCTCAGGGAGGAATTCATGGAAGATTAAGACCGTTCAGGTTTCAGCCATCATAAATCAGACTTGACGAAAGGAATACTTTTCAGAAAAACGGATCACAATATCATTATCCGAAAAGTCAGGATCAAAGGCGTAGGAAGAAAGATCCCGGCACTGAGACTGTCACCGGAAGTGTCTTTGCAGGATCTGAAGAAGGCAGGAGTAGAAGCGGAAGCTGACATATACCACACCGAAATACACACATTCGATATGCTGAAGCCCGACATGGAGATCAGTAAAAGAGCCGCAGAAGAATTCAACCGACACTTTCTGTATGCCAAAGAACACTATTTCACAGAACAGCCTGATAAGGACAGTACCAGATGATCAAAATCCGCTGCGTTGTTGAACGAATTACATATCAGAATCCGGAAAACGGTTATTCTATCTTGAAGTGCCGTGTCAAAGACTATGCGGATCTTGTACCGGTCGTAGGCAACATGCTCGATGTCACCTGCGGTTCTGTGCTTCTCGTGGATGGAAACTGGAAGGTCGATAAGAAATACGGTCGGCAGTTTATCGCGGAATCCTGGGAAGAGACGCTTCCGGCAACCGTTTACGGAATGGAGAAGTATTTGGGTTCCGGACTGATTAAAGGCGTGGGTCCGAAGTTTGCCTCTTTGATTGTCAAAACCTACGGTTCAGAAACCTTCAATGTGATCGAAGAAGACGTTGATCGTTTGATTGAGATTCCCGGTATCGGAAAGAAACGTATTCAGCGGATCGCAGAATCCTGGGAAAAGCAGAAAGAAATCAAAAATGTCATGGTGTTTTTGCAGGGGCATCAGGTGTCCACATCTTTCGCAGCGAAGATTTACAAGCAATACGGAAATGAAAGTATTGCAAAAATGAAAGAGAATCCGTTCCGGCTCGCGGATGATATCTGGGGGATTGGTTTCAAAACAGCTGACACAATAAGTGAAAAGCTCGGATTCGATAAAGCCTCTTTTGTTCGTCTTCGTTCCGGGATTATGTATACACTTTCCGAACTTTCAAATGAAGGTCATGTGTATGCAGAAAAGGAGCAGCTGATCAAAGCAGCATCAGAGCTCTTACAAACGGGAGAAGAGTATATTGCAATGACCTTCGACGAAATGACACGTGCAGGTGATCTTATTGTCGAAAAGAACATCGTGAAGAGTGATTCAGACGGAAATCCGATTTTTCCGATATATCTGCCGCCGTTCTACTATGCCGAACTTGGCACGGCGAACAAACTTAAGAGATTACTGTCTTCTCCGGCAAAGGACAGATTGTATTCCGGACTTAAGAAAGCAAGAGAAGAGAGTGGAAATGCATCGATCTCGGTGGATGTGTCAAAGATCGAAGAACGGATGCACATTGAATACGATGAGATCCAGCGCGATGCCATCCGTCAGGCAGCCATGGCGAAAGTGATGGTCCTGACCGGCGGACCCGGTACCGGGAAAACGACCACCCTTAGCGGGATCATTAACGCATATAAGGCGTATGGTCTCAAAATGCTTCTTGCAGCACCGACAGGACGTGCCGCAAAGCGGATGTCTGAAGCAACCGGGATGGAAGCCAAAACGATTCATAGGCTTCTGGAATGCAAGCCGCCTGAAGGATATGCGAAGAACGAAGAGAATCCGTTGGAAGGGGATGTGCTGATCATTGACGAATGTTCAATGATCGATATCATCCTGATGAATGCGCTTTTGAAGGCAATTCCTGATACCATGCGGCTGATCCTGGTCGGAGACATTGATCAGCTGCCGTCTGTCGGCGCAGGTAATGTGCTGAGGGATATTATTGATTCCGGCGCTGTACCGGTCGTCAGACTTACAAAGATCTTCCGTCAGGCGCAGTCTTCGCAGATCATTATGAACGCGCATCGGATCAATGAAGGAAAGCCACCCGTTCTTACAAATCCAAAGGGCACGGACTTCTTTTACATGGAAGAAGAGGATGCTGATGCTGCGGTTCCGAAGATCGTTGAACTGGTGGACCAGAAGCTGAGTTCATATTACCATATTGATAAGAGCCGTATTCAGGTGCTTACACCGATGCAGCGTGGAGTGGTCGGTGCCACGAATCTGAATCTTGCGCTTCAGGAGAAACTGAATCCCGGAGAAGAAACGATCCGTATTCGCGGCGGAGAAACGATTACAAAACAGGTCGATGGTCTTCGGCGGAGTGGATTTGTATATCGGCCAAGAGATAAGGTCATGCAGATCCGGAACAACTATGACAAGGAAGTCTTTAACGGCGATATCGGTGTGATCGAATCTGTCGATATGGAGGACCGGACTTTGAAAGTGAATTTTGACGATCGAATCGTCGAATATGATATTTCAGAACTTGACGAACTGACACTTGCATATGCAACGACGATCCATAAGTCGCAGGGCTCTGAATATCCTATTGTTGTGATGCCGATCATGATGAGCCATTATGTTATGCTTCAGAGAAATCTTCTGTATACCGGTATTACACGGGCAAAGAAGATTCTGGTCATAGTAGGATCAAAGAAAGCAGTCGGACTTGCGGTACGGAATGTGACGGTAAGTAAGCGTAACACGTTGCTGAAAGAGAGACTTTCGGAGTCGTGTTTGGTGGGAAAGAAAGGATAAGAACATATGCAGGGCTTTGGATTTTCAGAAGCTGATTGGAAACTTTTTCGTAAAAGACTTCCACTTTGGCAGGAGCGATATATGGAAGGGCTGATTGAAGAGTACAGTGAAATTTTATCTTCAGATGAACCAGCCTCTTCAAAGTTCTGGGAACTTGAAAAGCGAATAAAAGAGGATAAGCGAAAAACAGGTGTGTTAGCCAGAGATGTCAGCAGATCAAATATGAAACCCCTTATGGTTGATCTTATAAATGAAGGTGCAGTCACAAAGGATGATCTTGAAGGGTTTAGTGACGACCTTAAAGATCAGCTGATTATCTATTTTGAACATATAGGACTCTGGTAAAAGAAAACTATGAGAATAATTCGGACACAGAGACGAGGAATAAAGCGTGAATGATTTTGTGTTTTTCTGGCATGAGTACGAAGAAAATGGTGCCTTTTCGCAGTGGTATCCCTGTAAATTCATGATAGAGGGAATTACGTACCAGAATGCGGAACAGTACATGATGGCGAAAAAGGCGCTTCTTTTCGGAGATACTGCAATGTATACGCTTATCATGTCAGAATCGAATCCGTCCATGATCAAAGCATACGGGAAGCGGGTATCACCGTTTGACGGTAATATCTGGGGGAAAGCAGCAGAAGAAATTCTGTATCACGCAAACTTTGCGAAGTTCTCACAGAATTCTGACCTGAAGAAGGCCCTGCTTAATACCGGTGACAG
>JAZUFC010000331.1:0-2758 GCA_045640465.1 Lachnospiraceae bacterium
GATGCGGTGATGATGTTAAGCATCGTACTGATCATTGACGCAGTGCTCGCACAGCAGTCGGCTTCGTCTGCGGGTGCAGCATCTTCGTCCGGCTCGAATTAAGACGTACCGAACGGAGGCAGCCTCATCTGAGAGGTGTGAGATAACAGACACAAACAGCAGCCTGAAACAGGGCGTCTTGCAAAGAATGCCGGTTTCTGCTATGATAGTACCGTCCTGCAGTGTACGGAAAGCGCCGGAAAAGGCGCAGACGGACGAAAGCAGGGCGGTACTGTGCTGTTTTTGCGAAAAGCAGGGCGCACAGTCTGACAGACGATCGAAAGGAGTTTCGTATGCAGTATACAGATTTTCAGGGTGAAAAGATCTCACGTCTCGGCTTTGGTCTGATGCGTCTTCCGGTGATCGATGACGATCAGTCGAAGATCGATATTCCGAAGGTGGAAGAGATGGTTCTTTATGCGGTGGAGAACGGCGTCAACTATTTTGATACCGCTTACCCGTATCACAACGGCTTTTCGGAGAAGGCCATCGGAAAGATCATGGAGGACAACCGTCTGCGTGACCGGATCAATGTTGCGACCAAGCTTTTCACGCTCGGCATGGACCGCCCGGAATTCGATCCCAGAAAGATGCTCGATGAACAGCTGACCAGACTGAAGACAGATCATATCGATTTCTATCTGCTGCACGGCCTTCACGGCGACCAGTGGGATTTCCTGAAGAACAAGTGGAACATTCAGGAATATCTGTCCGATCTGAAGAGACAGGGCGTGCTGCGTCATCTGGGCTTCTCCTTCCACGATAATTACGATAAATTCGTCTCCATTCTGGATGATTTTGACGGCTGGGAATTTGCACAGATCCAGTACAACTATCTTGACCATGAGCTTCAGGCAGGCGATCAGGGAATCGAATACGCCCGCAAAAAGGGCGTGAAGATCGCGGTCATGGAACCCGTAAAGGGCGGAAGCCTGATCTTCCCGGATTATCCGGAAATCGACGATATCAAGGCAAAATACGGTCTGCAGAACATGACCAATGCAGAACTCGCTTTCGATTATGTCTTCGACAAAAAGGGCCTTTTAACGGTCTTAAGCGGCATGAACAGCATGGATATGCTGAAAGAGAACCTGCGTATCGCGGATGCGGCGTCCGAAGGCATGCTGACAGAGAACATGGAGAAGTGCATCGACGAGATCCGCTTCCTTTTGGAGCATTCGGAAAATATTCCCTGCACCGGCTGCCGTTACTGTATTGCCGGCTGCCCGCAAAAGATCGCGATCCCTTCGGCTTTTGCATTATATAATCAGGCAAAGAAGTTCAGAAACCCGTCTTCCCAGAAGAGAAGCTACGACCGTTCCTGCGCGAATCTTGCCGACTGCATCGAATGCGGCGCCTGCATGGAGGCGTGTCCGCAGCATTTAGAGATCCCGGAGCTTCTGAAAACCGTCCGGGCTTATATGGAATGATCATGATACGGCGCGGGTCCTTACGGGATCCGCGCCGCTTGTGCTGTAAGCGTAAAACATTTTGAAAGTGTCTATAAAGCAAGGAGGAACCTGTTATGAGATATAAACTTTTTGAGAACGCGGGTGCATCTGTTTCCGCGCTTGCGGTCGGCACCTGGGCGATCGGCGATACCGGCTACGGCGAAGTCAACGAGCCGGATTCCATTGCGGCCATCCGCCGGATGATCGAGGACGGCGTGAATCTGATCGATACCGCACCGAACTACGGAAAAGGCCATTCGGAGATCGTGGTCGGCAAGGCCATTCAGGGACTGGACCGTTCAAAGATCCTGATCTCCACAAAATGCTGCGCGTCTCCGCTGACTCTGAAGGCGGTCCGCTCCGGTGCCCGCTACGCACAGGACGGAAGCTATGATAACGTTCTTTACGAATGTGAGCAGTCTCTCAGAAGGCTCGGCACGGACTACATCGATTTTTACGTCGTTCACTGGCCGGATACGGAAACTCCCTTTGAAGAGACCATGGAAGCGATGAACACGCTGAAGGAACAGGGAAAGATCCGTTTTGTGGGCCTTTCGAATTTCAGCCGCGAGCAGGCGGAGGAATGCATGAAGTACTGCCGGATCGACGCCGTGCAGCCTCCTTATTCGATGGTTGCAAGAAAAGAGGAGGCGCTGATGAAATGGGCGGTAACGCAGGGGATCGGCACTATGAGCTACGGTTCTCTCGGCGCAGGCATTCTGACGGGCGCGTTCCGTACACCGCCCGTATTCGGACCGGGTGATCCGAGAAACCGTTTCTATCCCTTCTTTAAGGAACCGAGCTTCGGAAAAGTCATGAAGGTCCTTGAAGTCATGGACAGGATCTCCGAAGAGACAGGAAAGCCGCTTGCTCAGATCGCCATCAACTGGAGCACGCAGAAGGACTATGTCTCCACAGCGCTCTGCGGTGTCAGAAATGAGGCGGAAGCGGCAGAAAACTGTGCAACATTTGAATGGACGCTGACGGACAGTCTGATCGCGGATATCGATGCAGCCATCGCCGCATATCTGGATTTCTGATCGGAAATGCTCCGAACCTCTGCAAAGTGTACTTTTTTTGTATCTTTTGTGACACCGTTGAATGGAAGTCCCATAAAAGGTGTTTATAATGTATTCAGCACCGTGAAAGTGCGGCGCACGAAGCGGTGCGGTTTCAAAGTCAGAGTCAAATACTGACAGCACGGTATATTATCCCGGAAGGGTAAATCAAGGAAGGAGAATATAATGGCAGTAGAAGAGATTTTAAAC
>JAZUFC010000332.1:0-5804 GCA_045640465.1 Lachnospiraceae bacterium
CGTTTGCGTTATAACCGCCTGCCAGACCTCTGTCGCCCGCGATGACGATAAAGCATCTTGAGCGTACCTGACGCGCCGCAAAATAAGGCGAATCCGCACATTCCGGGCTTTCCGACACCTCGCGGATCATGGAATAGATCAGTTCAAAATAGGGTCTGCTCTGATAGACTCTGTCCTGAGCCTTACGAAGCTTGGAGGAGGCTACCATCTCCATGGCGCTGGTGATCTGTCTGGTACTTTCCATGCTTTTGATTCTGGACCGGATGTCCTTCATGGAAATGCCTGCCATGTGTTTCCTCCTTTACCCGTGTATTTTCAGGAAATCTGCCGTATAGGCCTTCAGGGCCTCCTGAAGCATGCCTTCGGTCTCCTTTGAGAATTCCTTTGAAGTGCGGATATTTTCAAGGATCGGATCCGGACAGCTGTCCAGATAATCGTAAAAGCCTTTTTCAAATACCGCAACATCCTCTGTGCGGATCTCCTTCAGATAATCGTTCGTGGCCGCATAAATGATGCAGACCTGCTTTTCCATATCCACAGGAGAATTGTTGCGCTGCTTTAAGATCTCCACGATACGTTCGCCCTGTGCAAGACGCCGCTTGGTATCCTGGTCAAGGTCCGAACCGAACTGCGCAAAGCTCTGCAGCTCACGGTACTGGGAATAAAGAAGCTTCAGGGAGCCGGATACCTTCTTCAGGGCCTTTGTCTGTGCCGAACCGCCGACACGCGACACGGAGATACCGGGGTTGATTGCCGGCATGATACCCGAATGGAAAAGCTCCGTTTCCAGGAAGATCTGACCGTCCGTAATGGAGATGACATTCGTCGGAATGTATGCAGAGACGTCACCCGCCTGTGTTTCGATGATCGGAAGCGCCGTCAGGGAACCGCCGCCGTATTCCGGCGCCATTCTTGCGGAACGCTCCAGAAGTCTTGAATGCAGATAGAAGACATCGCCGGGGAACGCTTCACGTCCCGGGGGTCTGCGGATCAGAAGGGAGATCGCACGATATGCCACCGCATGCTTGGAAAGATCGTCATAGATCACCAGCACGTCTTTGCCCTGCTCCATGAAGTATTCACCCATGGTGCAGCCGGAATACGGTGCAATATACTGCATCGGTGCAAGCTCGGAAGCGGTCGCGCTGACCACGATGGTATAGCGCATGGCACCTGCAGTCTCCAGAAGATTGACGATCTGCGCCACTGTGGACCGCTTCTGTCCGATGGCCACGTAGATGCAGATCACATCCTTTCCCTTCTGGTTGATGATGGTATCCGTCGCAATGGTGGTCTTGCCGGTCTGACGGTCGCCGATAATGAGCTCTCTCTGTCCTCTTCCGATCGGGATCATGGAATCGATCGCCTTGATGCCTGTCTGAAGCGGTTCGGAAACGCTCTTTCGTTCAATGATGCCCGGTGCCTTGACCTCGATGGGTCTGTAATTTCCGGAGCTGATCTTTCCTTTTCCGTCTATGGCTTCGCCGAGTGCGTTCACCACGCGGCCGATCAGCATATCGCCGACAGGTACGGACACCACGCGGCCGGTACGCTTCACCGTATCGCCCTCACGGATGCCGTCATCCGAGCCCAGAACAACGACCGATACACAGTCCTCTTCCAGATTCAGCGCCATGCCGAATGAGCCGTTCGGGAATTCCACCAGCTCGTTTACCATACATTTTTCCAGTCCCGACACAGAGGCGATACCGTCACCGACCGTGATCACGGTACCGGTCTCACTCTGCTCGATACCGGAATGATAATTCTTGATCTGCTCACGAATGATCTTCGTGATCTCATCTGTTTTCAGTTCCATACAGTCCTCATATATAAATGATTAGGGTGTCAAAAGGTATCGCGCGCCTTACAGTACCGTTTCCGCCAGGATCTTTCTGATCCTGGAAAGATCGTTCTGTACCGTACCGTCATACTGCTCCCCGTCCATATTGAGACGGATGCCGCCGAGTACGCTTTCGTCCACGCGGATCTCGATTTCAGCCCTCTTTCCGGTCATCTTTTCGATCTTCGCCTGAAGACGCTTCTTCTGTTCACCGGAAAGTTCGTATGCGCTTGTGACTCTGACATCGATGATGCCTTCTTCTTCAAAATACCGTTTCCGGTATTCAGAGAGGCAATCGCCGATATGACCGATCATTCCTTTTCCCGTCAGGATCTCCAGAAAATTCAGAAGATACTGTCCGACCTGTCCCTGAAACGCTTCATGCACCAGTCTGCACCGTTCCTCGCGGGAATAGCCGTTCGGTGAAAGAAGGCGGACATAGTCCGGATTCTGCCGGAAGACTTCTTCCGTTTCCCGGAGCTCGCGAAACACCTCCTCCCGGATGTTCTCCGAAGAGGCGAGATCATAAAGCGCATCCCCGTAGATAGTCGCGGTACGGTTCATAACTTTTCACCCAGTCCTTCGATAAATTCATCCGCAAGACGTTTCTTTTCTTCTCCGGAAAGCTGTTTTCTGACGACCTTCTCCGCCATTTCGAATGCAATACGGGAAATATCGTCCTTCACATCGTTCAGAGCTTTTTTCTTTTCCAGACCGATCTCCCTTTCGGCATGCGCACGGAGTGCCTCCGCTTCCGCCTTTGCCTCCTGAAGGATCTCCTCCTGACGCTTTGCGGCTTCCTGTCCGGCTTCTTTCAGGATCTGCTGAGATGCATTCTTTGCATCCTTCAGCTTTTCCTCATAGTCCGTCTTCATTTCTTCCGCATCGGCTTTCGCCTTTTCCGCGTCGGCATACATCTGATCCACATCGTCCTGCCGCTGCTTCATCATTTTCTGCATTGGCTTGAACAGAAACTTTTTCAGGATCAGGAAGGTCAGGATCATGTTGATCAGCGTGAAAAGCGCGGTGATCACGTTGATGCTGATCAGGTTTTCTGTTCCCACAAAAATCACTCCCTTCTGCTGTCAGCTCTTTTCCTTTTGCCGCTTACAGTGCGAAAAGGATCAGGAAAGCGATCAGCAGAGAATAAATACCGGTAGTCTCTGTGATGGCGCAGCCGATGATCAGATTGGTACGAAGCATGCCTGCAGCCTCGGGCTGACGTGCCATGCCTTCCAGTGCCTTGCCGACTGCGTTGCCTTCGCCGACGCCGGGCCCGATCGCACCGATGCCCATGCAGAGACCTGCTCCGATCGCACATGCCGCTTTAATGATTGCCTGTTCCATTTTGTTCCTCCTAGATTTGTTTTGTCTGTAGCTGTTATGTTTAAAAGGTACGGCGGACTTTTCTGCAAAGATCCGCAGGGGTCTTCCTGTTATGAATCTGCTTCCGGAAGTGCACCGGAAATGTAGATCATGGTCAGAAGACTGAATACAAAGGCCTGAATCAGGCCGGAAAAAATATCAAAATACAGGGAAAGGACTGCAGGAAGACCAACCTGAAGGACCGGTATTCCGGAGAGAATTCCGAGATTCTGTAAAAGTCCGAAGAATCCGAGTACAAAGGAAAGAATGCCAAGGATTTTCCGGATCATCTTTTTCTTCTTCACGATGGCCGGTATCAGCAGGAAAAGTCCGAGTGCCATCAGAACGATGCCCGTCACGATGCCGCTCTTTGCGATCAGATTCAGGATCGCTGCCGACAGAAGCGACAGTCCCGCATACAGAACACTGGAGATCACTCCGCCGCCTGCCACATTTCCGAAGTGACGGAAGGCCATGGAAATGGGCTGTGCGATCTCGGAAATGATATTCATCGGGGTCATCACGGCGATCGGCTCGGTAAAGCCTTTCAGGAAGCCGAGGAAACCGTTGTTCTTAATGTTCAGATACCAGATGATCACGCTCACTGTCACGGACCAGGTCATCGTAACGGAAAGATCCGCGGTGGTCGCCGGAAGAAAGCCCGTCATCCCGATGAACGATCCCAGAATACTGGAAAGAAAGATCGCCGCGATAAAGGGTGTCCAGTTCAGGTTCTTCTCTCCCATGCTGGTACGGACAAGGTCCTCCAGAATGAGGATCCCTTTTTCCGCAAGAGCCTGTACGGGTGAAGGCCGCTTTTCGATCTTTTTTCCGAGAAGGATCGCTGCCGTGCACAGGATCAGCGAAACGAGACACAGGGAGATCACGGTCATCGTGACCGGGATCCCGCCGAACAGCGGTATGATAAATAAGATTTTTGCACCTGTCGGGTTGACCGACATATTACATCACCTGCCTTTTCGAATCAGTTCCAGTACAGTCAGGACCGGACGGAACAGAAGAAGCGGAACCACCAGTGCGATCGGATCCACGATCTTCGTCTTTCCTGCGATAAACAGTACTGCAGCCAGCAGAATATAACGGATCAGCATGGAGGAGGAGTTCAGCGCGCTTCCGCCCTTTACATCTCCTTCCACGGCTTTTTTCGATGCCGCCGTTACGGATAATGCCATAAAAATAAAATTGCCCAGGGTCAGTGCCGTTCCGAGAAGACCGCCCCAGAGGACCTTGCCGGTCCATTTATGAAGAAGAACGTACACGAGAAACATCAGTCCCGTTACAAGAAGTTCGCCGAGAAGGATTCCCAGTATCTCGCGTCCGATCTCCTGATTCGATTGATTTGTGTCCACGATAACACTCCGTTTTCCGATGTCCGGATCCTCAGATGACCGGTCCGGTCCCGCGGATCCCGCTCACGCATTTTATTCATGCGTGTTGAACTGTGTCTTTTCCGGTTCTTTTTCCTTTGCCTCCCGGTTCATCAGCTTCAGGGAGCGGATCAGCCCGCCGACAGAACCGTACAGCCCGAGAAGTGCGCTTACGACCACCACCCAGCTGCCCAGTTCGAACTGCTTTCGCAGGAAGGCACCGAGAAACACAAAAACAGCCATCGGAATTGCAACGGAAAGCCCGAGCTCAGTCAGCCAGACCAGTGTATGCATCCATCCTGATAACTTATGCACTTCATACCCCTTTCAAAACCAACAGGCCATACCGCAGAATATTATACAACAGACCTTTCCGTTTGGCAAGTCAAGTCTCCCTTACTCTGACCGGAATCGAGAACAGAGATTCCCCGGTACGCTGAAGAGCCAGACGGTCGGTCCCGGAATCCATGAGCCGACCGTCCGCAAGATCCAGTATTGCGGCCGTGACATCATATCCGGTAAAGCCGCTGTGCCCCGCAATTTCTTTTTTCAGCTCCTCCATCCAGCGGTGTTTCCGCTCTTTTCCGATGATCCTGCTGATCCCGAGCTCGCGAAGATAATACCGGACTGCGCCGAGAAACAGATTTCTGTCCGCTTCCTTTTCCTCCCAGCCCTGCGGTTCCTTCAACGAAAGCTTCTGCGTACGCCGTCTTCCGAGCGTTTCGAATACCTTTTCCGCCGCAGACAGGATCTCATCAGGAAGCTGTTCTCTGTTTCCGGGTCTTTCTCCGTCTTCCGTCGCAAGATGACGGTCCCTGACGATATTTTCAAGGATCGTCCGTCTGTTTTCTATCGCATCCGCCCTTCTCAGCGTGAGTTCAACGGTAAAGGAAGTATAACCGATATCGGAAGAGGCGATCCTGACGCCCGGTATATAAACATCGGGAAGTCCGTACCGGAGGCTGAAACTCCGTCCGCGCTCCGGAAATTCACAGAAGATCACGGAATACCGCTGACGGATCTCCCAGTTCAGAACTTCCTCCTCTTCCGGCAGCCTGAGTGTACGGACCTGCCGGAGAGTCTCCGGCAGGATATCGAGACCGGGACCGCCGTAGCGGCTTCCGGGAAACGCAAACACTTTCCTGATCCCGTCCTGTTCTCTGACTGCCATGATCAGCTTTCCTGCCGATCTCTGAAGGATCTCTCCC
>JAZUFC010000333.1:0-4982 GCA_045640465.1 Lachnospiraceae bacterium
GATCAAACGGACTGTATTCGATATGGATACTGTCTGAAAGCTTCAGCTTCTTTTTCAGGGCCCGTTCTCTTTTCCGCCGGTCATCGCCTCCGGGAAGGAAAGCGGGCCTTGCTTTCAGCTTTTCTCTTTCATACAGGTCGCGGATCAGCAGGATGTCAAAGCAGGAAAGAAGATCTTCCGACGGCTGTGCCTTTTCGATAAAGGCATTCCGGAGCATTTCATACCCTTTTATGCGGGACTGCTTCTGAAAGGCACCGCTGTTGTTTCTGTGATACGCAGAAAGAAAGGCAAATGCGGAAAACGGAGCGTCAAAGAGCCTGAGAAACGCGGGAAGCGAGTGGGCAAACGAGCCGCTGTTGTGATAAAACTCCAGCATTTCCTCGACACGGTGCAGGAAGATCAGGTCATCACAGGAAAGGCAGTCCGTTTTCAGAACCTCATACGGCGGTCTTGTTTCGGAAACAAGCCCCCACTCCGTCGCTTTCCGAAAGACCGCAGTACCCGGAAGCACCTTCAGAAAACCGAGCTGCAGTTCATCGGCGCCCCAGAGAAAAACTTCATTGAAAGAACGGATGAAGCTTTCAAGATCCTCAAAGGGCAGGCCTGCGATCAGGTCTGTGTGCAGATGAAGATTCCCGGATGCGTGCAGCGTCTGAACGGCGGTTCTGATCTTTCCGGTGGAGGCAAAGCGGGAGACCGCGTGAAGCGTCTCCGGATTGACCGACTGTACACCGATCTCCAGCTGGATGTATCCTTTCCGCATACTCTTAAGAAGAGAGATCTCTTCCGGGGTGAGAATGTCCGCCTCGATCTCAAAGTGGAAACGGGTGCATCCGTTGTCATGCTCCTTCAGATACTGCCAGATCTCCAGTGCATGCGCATGGGAGGCGTTGAAGGTCCTGTCCGTAAACTTGACGATCTGTACCCGGCGGTCCAGAAAGAACTGAAGCTCTTTTCGCACCAGATCCATGCTCCTGAAACGCAGAGACGTATCTTCCGAAGAAAGGCAGTAGGCGCAGCGGTAGGGACAGCCGCGCGAGGTCTCATAATAGAGCATGCGGTTTTCAAAGGCCTTCATATTTTCTTCCGTGTATATGAACGGAAGCTCGTCAAGAGAAAGCGGCTCCGGAAAAGGAACGGATGCAGGATCCTGTCCCTGAAGGAGAAGCCCCGGAATACATCCTGTGATCTTACCGGCAGCGGCAAGCGCTGCGGCGGCTTCCTTCCAGCTTCTTTCGCCCTCTCCGAAAAAAACGCCGGAAAGGAAGGGATAGTTTTGAAGAAGCTCTTCTTTTCTTAAGGACGCTTCCGGTCCGCCTAAAAAGAGAAGGGTGTCCGGAAGCATTTTGTGAAGATCCGGAAGCAGCCTTTCGATCAGGTCCATATTCCAGATATACGAAGAAAAGCCGATGACATCCGGCTTTTTTTCGTACAGATCCGTCAGGATCTCCTTCGGAAACTGATTGATGGTATATTCGGCGATCTCCATCAGGCTGTCATAGGGATGCGCGTATGCGCGAATGGAGAGAAGCGCCGGATTCGTATGGGAGAAGCGCGCATTGACTGCGGCAAGAAGAATTTTCATGCAAATACCCTGAGAGCGTTTTTGAAGCAGATCTTTTCCAGCTGGTCGTAAGTGAATTCTTTATGGAGATATTCGACAAGAAGCGGCATTCCGGAATAATCCGTCCAGTCGAGCGTGCAGTCGATGCCGTCATAGTCCGAGCCGAGTGCCACGCTTTCGATGCCGGCCTTGTTCACCATGTGAACGGCATGCTTCAGAACGTCTTCGTATGTGCTGTGCTCCGCATCATCGCGCAGAAAACAGCTGTAGTAGTTGATGCCGGCGATGCCGCCGTTTTCCCCGATCTTCTTCAGCATATCGTCCGTCAGATCGCGGGTGTTTCTGCAGAGCGCGCGGGCGCAGGAATGGGAAGCGACCACGGGATAACGGTCTTTTAAGATGTCCATGACATCATAAAAGCCTTCGTCGGAAAGATGGGAGACGTCAACACGCATGGAAAGCTCGTTCATCCGTTCCACGACTTCTTTTCCGAAGGGCTTCAGATGACCGCCCGTTTTGTGGGAAAAGCCGATCTCGTTTTCAAAATTCCATGTGAGCGTCATCATACGGACGCCGTCATTTTTCAGTTCATCAAGGCGGGAAAGATCGCCGCAGAGCGTTTCGCCGCCTTCCACGGTCAGAATACCGGAGATCAGTCCGGCCTTTTCATTCTCCAGAATATCGGAGACAGTGACCGCCTGACGGATGGAAGCACTGTTTTCCGAGAGCTCCCGACGGAACACTTCGACTTTTTCGCGGTAGAAATCGAAAGGAGAAATGCCCGCCTTTTCGCAGGCTTTCTGATGAACGAAAACGGCAAAGCACTGGGCGAGGGAATCCCCCTTCTTCAGTTTTTCAATATCGATGTGCATGTCATTTTCTGCAAGATGCCGCTCTTTTCCGTGACCGGAAAGCTCGGTGATGGTATCACAGTGCAGATCAAAGATTTTCATATATGTGCCTCCTGTCTGTCCGATGGCCTGAATACTTTTTATACTGTGTTTCAGTATAGCAGTTTTCCGGTGTAATGTGAAGATGATTCCCGGAAGGATGCGCGTGTCCGCTTTACTTTGCTGTTCTTTTTTGATATACTGATACCGGTTTCGGGATCCGGTGCAGGGCCCCGGTTCTCAGAAAGGTGGAGCGTATGGCATATTTTACAACGAAAGATAATGTTCAGATCTGGTATGAGGAATTCGGTGAAGGCGACCGTTATCTTCTCTGCACCCAGTGTTCTCACAGCGAGTTTTCTTTTGAAAAGGAACTGGCAAAAAGAGGATTTCATGTATATCTTCTGACCAACAGAGGCTTCGGAAGATCCACGCACGTGACCGAAGACTACGGTCAGTACTGGTACGACCGTTTTGCAGAGGACGTGATCGAATTTGCGGATTTCAAGGGAATCGGACAGTTCACATACTCAGGCGCGTCTCACGGCGCAGGCACCGGCTGGCATGTCGTCATGAATCATCAGGATCGTGTAAACTGTTTCTTTGCAGTTGTTCCCGGCCCCCACAGCATTGATGAAGGTGCGATGTCATACCGCAAAATGATCATGGAAGGCAAAGTGGCGCCGCCTGTCATGACCTGGCCCTCCGAAGATCCCGCACTTCTGAAAAGACGTGAACTGGAAAAGGAGAAGATGGACGAGATCAAGGCGCAGCCGGATTACGAGGCGATCTTCGAATCCGCCGAAACAAAGGCGATCGATTACGGCCGTCCGCTGACAAGACTCGGAAACGAAGAGGCGCTGAAGGAAATGCTTCGCGGCATCGATATTCCGGTACTGATGATCGGCGGCATTCATGATCCGATCTCACGTCCTGATCTGATGGTCCGTACTGCGCAGTGTCTGAAAAACTGCAAGATGGTCATTTACACCGCAATGTCCCATAACATCGACATTTATGAAGAGACCGCAAACGAAGCTGTGGCATTCTATGAAAATGTGATGAAGCACGGCACGGTCTATGCACCGGTGGTGAATCCGTAAAGAAAGATCCTGAAAGGCCGGGAAAACACTTCCGATGAAGAGCGTTTTCCCGGTCTTTTAAAGTTTATAACGAACAGAAAAATGCGGGGGAAAAGAAAATGAGGATCGGTACCTGTGTCTACCTGAATGCGGCAGACGAGATGGAGGAAAAATTCCGGAAGCTGAAAGACAGCGGCTTTGACAACTGTCAGCTGCTTTGCTGGAAACCGGAACTGTTTACGGAAGAAACTGCAGAGACGGTAAAACAGGCCGCGGCGAAGAACGGGATCACGATCTCCGCATTCTGGTGCGGCTGGACCGGACCGCGGGTCTGGAATTTCTACGAAGGACAGAAAACGCTCGGTCTCGTGCCGGCAGAGTTCCGTGAGCAGCGTGTGAAGGAGCTGAAGGCAGGCGGCGATTTTGCGCTTATGCTGGGAGTGACGGACGTCATTACCCATATGGGATTCATCCCGGAGGATCCGAACGATCCGAATTTTACCGCCTTCTGCGATGCGGTCCGCGAGGTTGCGCTCCATCTGAAAAAGAACGGACAGTATCTTCTGTTTGAAAGCGGTCAGGAGACTCCCGTGACCATGCTTCGCTGCTTTGAAACGGTCGGGACGGACAATCTGGCCGTCAATCTGGATACGGCAAACGTCATCCTGTACGGAAAGGCAAATCCGGTGGATGCGCTGGATGTATTCGGAAAGTATGTACGGAATCTGCATGCGAAGGACGGACTCTATCCGGTGAACGGTCACGATCTCGGCGAGGAAGTGCAGATCGGAACGGGAAAGGTGGATTTTCCGGCACTGTTCCGGAAACTGAAAGAACTTTCCTACGATTCTTTCGTAACGATCGAAAACGAGATCGAAGGCAGCAGTCAGGATGAAGAGATCCTGAAGGCAAGAGAATATCTTTACGGTGTGCTTGAGCAGTAAGCACGGATGCTGATGCTTACGGTACGGAGGGTGATATATGGAAGAGCGGCTGAACATCGATCTTTCGGATGATCTGTTTCTTTCGGGAACGGATCCTGCACAGTTTGAAGAACTGATCCAAAAGCTTTCCGGATCATTAAGCTTTATCACGGCCCCGGCGTCATCTTTGATGCTTCTTTCCTATGCGGAGACGGAAGAGGGTCCGGATGGAGGAAGCCTGAAATTCTTCCGGCTTTCGGAGCCTGCACTCCGGAATCTGGAAAGTGCGGGCGTATTGACGGAGGATGATGAAGCCGCGATCCATTTCGGTACGGGCAGCGGCAGAAGCCGGTATTCGAGGATGCGCATCCGGGAGAGCATGCAGCCGCTTCTGAAAGAGATCGAAGACCGCAGCACGCTTTTGATGACGGCGCCGGACGGTACCTTTTTTGTTTCGCGCTTTGCAGTTGCCAATCTTCTTCAGTGGGCAGGGATCAAGGGTGATGCGCCTGTCCGGAATGCG
>JAZUFC010000334.1:0-9677 GCA_045640465.1 Lachnospiraceae bacterium
CATGAGCGGTTCCTTTGAACAGATCGACGTGCCGCCCACACTGGTATCCTTTGCAGTGACCACCGGCAAAACGGATGAAGTCATTTCCAACGATTTCAAGGAAGCCGGACACAAGGTCATTTTAGTGGCGCCGATCTACGACGAAAACGGTCTTCCCGATACGGATTCCCTGGTCAAGTGCTTTGCGAAGGTGACGGAGCTGATGCGTGAGGGCAAGGTCTATGCGTGCTATACACCGGGCTTCGGCGGTATCGCAGAGGCTGTTTACAAGATGTGCATCGGTAACGGACTCGGCTTCCGTTATCAGGACAGCATTTCCTTAAAGGAGATCTTCGGCTACCGTTACGGCTCCTTCCTTCTTGAAGTGGATCCGGATACGGCAGGTCAGACTGTCGGCGAGATCACTGCAGAACCGGTTCTGGCCCTGAATGACTCCGTTCTTCCCTTCGGCAAGCTCGACAGCCTGTATGAAGGACGTCTGGAAAAGGTCTATCCGACACTTGAAAAGAACACGGCGAGTGAGAAGGCGGAAAGCTTCACCTTCACCTCAGACAGAATTCTGAGACCCGCAGTGAAGATCGCCCGCCCGAAGGCGCTGATCCCTGTATTCCCGGGAACCAACTGCGAATATGATACCGCCAAGGCACTTGAAAGCGCCGGCATCGAGGCACAGACCTTTGTCATCCGGAATCTCACGGCTGCGGATATCGCAGAGAGCGCGGATTCCTTTGCACAGGCTGTCCGTCAGTCGCAGATCGTCTTCGTACCCGGCGGATTCTCCGGCGGCGACGAACCAGAAGGCTCCGGCAAGTTCATCATGGCCTTCTTCCGGAACGGAAAGATCCGTGAGGCGGTAAATGATCTTCTGAAGCAGCGCGACGGTCTGATGTGCGGTATCTGCAACGGCTTCCAGGCGCTCGTCAAGCTGGGTCTGGTGCCCTGCGGCGAGATCGTCGATACCGATGTCGAGTCTCCGACACTGACCTACAATACGATCGCCCGCCATCAGTCCGAGCTCGTACGGATCCGCATTGCTTCCAACAAGTCCCCGTGGCTGGCAAAGACGAAGCCCGGCGAAGTCTATACGGTTCCGGTCTCCCACGGCGAAGGCCGTTTCCTGGCATCGGAGGAGCTGATCCGTGCGCTTGCTGCAAACGGACAGATCGCAACACAGTATGCGGATCTTTCCGGTGAACCTTCCATGGATATCCGTTACAATCCCAACCAGTCGGTTCTGGCTGTTGAGGGCATCACGGATGCATCCGGCCGTGTATTCGGAAAGATGGGACATACAGAAAGATATGAATCAGGGCTTTATAAAAATGTCAAAGGCTGTTATAATATGGGCATGTTTGAAGCTGCGAAGGAGTACTTCTCATAAGGAGGGTCGAAATGGCATATTTATCGGATATTGAGATCGCACAGGCTTGTGAAATGAAACACATCAGCGAGATCGCACAGATTGCGGGCGTTGATGAAAAATATATGGAACAGTACGGAAGATACAAGGCGAAGGTGGATTATTCCCTTCTGAAGGAATCAAACCGGAAAGACGGAAAACTGATCCTTGTGACCGCGATCACGCCGACTCCTGCGGGAGAAGGAAAGACCACGACGACCATCGGTCTTGCGGACGGTCTCCGGAAGATCGGAAAGAATTCCGTGGTTGCACTCCGTGAGCCCTCTCTGGGACCGGTCTTCGGCGTGAAGGGCGGCGCTGCAGGCGGCGGCTATGCGCAGGTCGTACCGATGGAGGATATCAACCTGCATTTTACCGGTGACTTCCATGCGATCGGCGCAGCAAACAATCTGCTGGCAGCCATGATCGATAACCATATCCAGCAGGGCAATGCCCTCGGCATCGATCCCAAGCGGATCACCTGGAAGCGCTGCGTGGATATGAATGACCGTCAGCTCCGCTTCGTGGTGGACGGTCTCGGCGGACGCACAAACGGCTGCCCGAGAGAAGACGGCTTCGATATCACCGTTGCTTCCGAGATCATGGCAGTTTTCTGCCTGGCTTCTTCCATTACGGATCTGAAGGAACGCTTAAGCCGCATCGTGATCGGCTACACCTATGATGACAAGCCCGTAACGGCAGGTGATCTGAAGGCGACCGGCGCTATGGCAGCACTCTTAAAGGATGCACTGAAGCCGAATCTCGTTCAGACACTGGAAGGAACACCTGCCTTCGTACACGGCGGACCTTTCGCCAATATCGCACACGGCTGCAATTCCGTGATCGCGACCAGAATGGCCATGAAGCTCGGCGACTATGCCGTAACGGAAGCAGGCTTCGGCGCAGATCTGGGTGCTGAAAAATTCCTGGATATCAAGTGCCGGATGGCAGGACTGAAGCCTGACGCAGTCGTAGTGGTTGCTACCGTACGTGCGCTGAAGATGCACGGCGGCGCATCCAAGAAGGAGCTCGGCACGGAGGATCTTGCAGCGCTTGAAAAGGGTATTCCGAACCTTCTCCGTCATGTATCCAATATCATGAACGTGTACAAGCTTCCCTGCGTGGTAGCCGTAAACCGCTTCCCGACCGATACGGATGCGGAGGTCCAGCTCGTCATCGACAAGTGCCGTGAGCTCGGCGTCAATGTCCGCCTGTCGACCGTGTGGGCAGACGGCGGAAACGGCGGCATCGAGCTTGCTGAAGAGGTCGTCCGTCTCTGCGAAAAGGAAAATGATTTCACCTTCAGCTACGAAGATGATCTGTCTCTGGAAGAAAAGATCCGCGCCGTTGTCTGCAAGATCTACGGCGGCGATGACATCATCATCATGCCGGAAGCAAAGAAGGCGCTGAAGACGCTTACGAAGCTCGGTTACGGAAAGATGCCGGTCTGCATCGCAAAGACGCAGTATTCCTTCTCGGATGATCCGAACAAGCTCGGTGCGCCGGAACATTTCAGCGTGACTGTCAAGAATGTCAAGGTCTCCGCGGGCGCAGGCTTCGTCGTTGTGCTTACAGGTGATATCATGACCATGCCCGGTCTTCCCAAGGTTCCCGCTGCAGAGAACATCGATGTGGACGAGAACGGAAAGATCACCGGACTGTTCTGATACAGCATAAAAAATAGCCAGAAGGGGAAAGGAGAAGAACAGATGAAAAGAGTGTACAACTTTTCTGCGGGTCCTGCGGTGCTGCCGGAGGAAGTTCTGAAAGAAGCTGCGGAAGAAATGCTGGATTACAGAGGCTGCGGCATGTCCGTTATGGAGATGTCTCACCGGTCTGATATGTTCCAGCAGATCATTGATGAAGCGGAGGCAGACATCCGGTCCCTTCTCAGTATTCCCGACAATTATAAAGTCATGTTCATGCAGGGCGGTGCGTCGCTGCAGTTCGCCATGGTCCCCATGAATTTCATGAAGAACCGTGTGGCGGATTACATCGTGACCGGCCAGTGGGCGAAAAAGGCTTACGAGGAGGGAAAGCTCTTCGGAACGGCTCATGCGATCGCATCCTCCGCAGACAAGACCTTCACCTATATTCCGGACTGCTCGGACCTGCCGGTTGACGAAGATGCGGACTATGTCTACATCTGCGAAAACAACACGATCTACGGAACCAAATATCACACGCTTCCCGACACCAGGGGACACAAGCTTGTGGCGGACGTGTCCTCCTGCTTCCTCTCAGAACCCATGGACGTGACGAAATATGCTTATGTCTACGGCGGTGTTCAGAAGAATGTAGGCCCCGCAGGCATGGTCATCGGCATCATCCGGGATGACATGATTACAGAGGATGTGCTTCCCGGCACGCCGACCATGATGCGCTATAAGACCTATACGGATAACGGCTCCATGTACAATACGCCTCCCTGCTACGACATCTATATCTGCGGCAAGGTCTTCAAATGGCTTAAAAACATGGGTGGTCTGGAAGTCATGCAGAAGCGCAATCAGGAGAAAGCGAAGATCCTGTACGAGTATCTGGACAGTTCGAAGATGTTCCGCGGCACCGTGGTGCCAGAGGACCGTTCGATCATGAATGTGCCCTTCGTAACAGGCGACAGCGAACTTGATAAGAAGTTCATTGCGGAAGCCACAAAGGCAGGGTTTGAAAACCTCAAGGGCCACCGGATCGTCGGCGGCATGCGTGCATCGATCTACAACGCAATGCCGAAGGAAGGCGTGGAAGCGCTGGTGAGCTTCATGGAGAAATTTGAAAAAGAAAATCTGAAGTAATGGTACCGTAAATTTCAGAGGAATATAACGGTAATGCAGCAGGCAGGCATATCAGAGACGACAGTTCTTTGGTATGCCTGCCTGTTTTACGCGGATCCGGTCATTCCGCTTGCTTCACGATATTCGTATGCCATTAAACAGCCTCATGTATTCGGCAAATAAGATATAATGGAATGTTTACCATCCAGTCCTGAAGTCTGTAATCGGACATAGAAACACGTACAGGTACGCAATCCGGATAATCCAATTTAATTTGCCGAAGTGACTTAGACTTAAGATTTTCTTCAGCCTTTACTTCTATTGGTACTATTTTGTCGTTAAGCTGAATCAGGAAATCAAGTTCCAGTTTTGACGTATCACTGTCAAAATAGAAGGCATTTATACCTTTACAGAGCAATTGTTCAAGGACATATTGCTCTGTAAAGGTTCCTTTATATTCCTCGAACATGTCAGGTGACAATAAAATACTGGATATTGGTGCATCAACCATAGCTCCCATAAGACCATGATCAAGTAAAAATAACTTGAATCCTGAAAAGTCCTCATAGAATTTAAGCGGCATACCGACCTTTCTGACTCTTGGGACCTTGTAAATAATTCCTGCATCAATAAGCCATTGTATAGCAAGTTCAAAGTCCTTTGCTCGTGCTCCTTTTTGAATATCTCCGTACAGAAATTTCTTATTGCTTTTTGCAAGCTGCTGGGGGATCGAATTCCAGACCTGATGTATCCTTCCCAGAATGGAAGAAGATGCATGTTTTGATATATCCAGCGCGTAATCAGCTAAAATTTTTTTCTGGATGTTTCGGAGTTCATCATATGACCGTCCGTCTAAAAGACCCTGAACAACTTCCGGCATTCCTCCTGTAAAGTAGTATTCTCTAAGATTTTCAATATAAAAAAGTTTGAGACTGTTTACTTCCGGCAGGGAGCGATTTGTCAGCTCATATACTGCCTCTTTCCCGTGCTTTGCCAATAGAAATTCCGGAAAACTCAGCGGATAGAGAATCAATTCATCCGTTTTTCCAACGGGATAAGAAGCTCCTTCATGAATAGCAAGTCCTAATAATGATCCTGCAACAATAATATGATACTCCGGTGCATCCTCACAAAAATACTTAAGAGATTCCAGCGCTCGCGGTTCGTCACCAATTTCATCAATGAAGATCAGCGTTTCTCCGGCAACCACTTTTTGACCGCTGATGATTTCAATATTGGAAATTATTCTGTCAATGCGGAAATCTGCAGCGAAAATATCATGAATCCTGCTATCCTTATCACAATTCAGCACGATCATATTTTTATACTCATTCTGACCGAAGGAATTTATGATATATGTCTTTCCGACCTGTCGAGCTCCTTTGATTACAAGCGGTTTTCTATATTTGCTGTTTTTCCAGTCTATCAGTTTTTGATATATATCTCTCTGCATGAACAACCTCCACCACAGCCAATTCTGACATTTAAAGTATAATTCCACAGGATTCACGATGTCAACATTTTTTGGAACATAATTTGTTGATTTGCCACATTTTTCGGAACATATAGTGAGGTGAAGAAAGAGAAAAGGCGTATCGTCTGTATTTTAGCTTCGTCAAATTGGCATCTCGCGAAAAGATACAGGCGTGCGCTGCGTTTTCGTCTGGTATGCCATAAGGGAAGGCATATATGAAGTGGCTTCGAGATCAGGTTACTGTCAGGTAAACGTTTTCTCTGTCCGGCCTTGACAGAGGAAGGAAAAGGAATATAATGAATATATGAACATTTATTCATATGTAGATATAATGTCACAACTTTTGAAAAGGAGAAGAAGCACATGGATGACGAAGAATTATACGATCTTGCGGACCTGTTCAAGATGTTCGGAGACCCTACGAGACTGAAGATCCTGTCAGTCCTTTTTGACAGCGAATACAATGTGAATGAACTTTCGGAAAAGCTTTCCGCTTCTCAGTCGGCGGTCTCGCATCAGCTGAAGGTGCTGAAAAACGCGAAGCTCGTGAGATCCAGACGGGAAGGACAGCAGATGATCTATGCACTGGCGGACGATCATGTCAAAACGATCGTAGCCATGGGCAGGGAGCACATCGAGGAAGAATAAGCCTGTGCGGAAAACTCAGGAAACAGCAGGAAACGAAACAGTAAGAAAAAGAAACAGCGGGAAACGAAGCAGTAAGAAAACGATATTATATAAGGAGATCAGACTATGAAAAAGCGTTTTAATTTACAGGACCTGGACTGCGCAAACTGTGCGGCTAAGATGGAAACAGCCATCAAAAAGATCGACGGTGTGAACGATGCAAGCGTCAGCTTCATGACACAGAAAATGATGATCGATGCGGCCGATGACCGTTTTGATGCAGTCATGGACGAAGTGGTCAGAGTCTGCAAAAAAGTCGAGCCTGACTGTGTGATCCTGCGGTAAATCAGAACAGCCCTGTATGATCTGCGGGGAATGAGGTGCTCATGACAAAAAAACAGAAAAAGAATCTCATCAGAATCATAATTTCTCTGGTGCTTTTTATTGCGCTTATCGTATTCAGAAGGACAGGTGTCCTGCCGGAACCGGACGGAACACTGAAGGGTCTGCTTCCCGTGCTTCTTTTAGCTGTCTGCGCATATCTGATCGCAGGCTATGACGTTGTGATCGAGGCTGCGGAGCATCTTGTCAAGGGGCAGCTTTTTGATGAAGATTTCCTGATGATGGTCGCCACCTTCGGTGCTTTTGCGATCGGTGAGTACACGGAAGCGGTCGCTGTGATGATCTTCTTCCAGATCGGCGAGCTTTTCCAGTCCGTTGCGGTCGGAAAGAGCCGCGCTTCGATCAAAGCGCTGATGGATATCGCGCCGGACTTTGCCAATGTTCTGAAGGACGGTGAGATCGAGGAAACGGATCCCGAAGACGTGCAGGTTGGCGATGTGATCGTCATCCGTCCCGGTGAGAAAGTGCCGCTTGACGGAATCGTGCTGGAAGGGGAAAGCCTTCTGGATACATCTTCCCTCACAGGCGAGCCGGTACCGAGAAGCGTCCGTGCGGGTGAGACTGTGATCTCCGGCTGCGTAAACGGCTCCGGAACACTGAAGGCAGAAGTCACGAAGGTCTATGAGGATTCTACCGTCAGCCGGATCCTGACGCTTGTGGAGGAAGCTTCCGAGCGCAAGGCACCGGTGGAGAATTTCATCACGCGCTTTGCAAGAGTCTATACACCGGTCGTGACGATCGCCGCAGTGCTTTTAGCACTGATTCCGCCCATCATTTTTCATCAGACTTTTGCGGAATGGATCCGCAGAGCCTGCACATTTCTGGTCATTTCCTGTCCCTGTGCACTTGTGATCTCCGTGCCGCTCGGCTTTTTCGGCGGGATCGGTGCCGCATCGGCGGAAGGCGTGCTTGTAAAAGGCTCCGGATTTCTGGAAACACTGGCTTCCGTGAAAACACTGGTGCTGGATAAGACGGGAACGCTCACAAAGGGCGTATTTGAGGTACAGAAGATCCTGCCTGCGGAAGGCATTTCAGAAGAGGCACTTCTTTCGGAAGCCGCACTGATGGAAAGCTATTCCACGCATCCGATCGCTGACGCACTGAAAAAGGCGGCAGAACAGCGGAAGGCGGATCAGGGCGGATCGGAGCAGAAGACCGTTTCGGATTACCGCGAGATCTCCGGACAGGGAATTCAGGCACGTATCGGCGGACAGACTGTCCTTGCGGGAAACCGGAAGCTGCTGAATGCATCCGGCATCGAATGCCCCGAATTTGACGAGGCCGGCACTGTTGTATATCTGGCATCGGTAAGTGACGGCGGAAACGGACAGTATCACGGTGCGATCCTGATCAGCGATATGCTGAAGGAAGGCGCGGCAGCAGCGCTTTCTGATATGCGGAAAGCGGGCGTGGAAAAGATCGTTATGCTGACAGGCGACCGCGAGAGCGCGGCGGCGGAATTCGGAAAACAGGCGGGCGTGGATGAGATCCATGCGGAGCTCCTTCCGGAAGACAAAGTCGGCATGATGGAGAAGCTTCTTGCGGACCGGAAAAAAGGAAAGACCGCTTTTGCGGGCGACGGCATCAACGATGCGCCGGTTCTGATGCGTGCGGATCTCGGCATCGCAATGGGTGCCCTCGGTTCGGATGCAGCGATCGAAGCTGCGGATATCGTGCTGATGAACGACGACCTCGGGAAGATCCCGGAAACAGTGCGGATCGCAAGGAAAACGCTCCGGATCGTGCGCGAGAACATCGTGTTTGCGCTGGCCGTCAAATTCGCGGTGCTGATCCTGGGTGCACTGGGCTTTGCGTCCATGTGGCTTGCGGTCTTTGCGGATGTCGGCGTTGCGGTCATCGCGATCCTGAATTCCATGCGGATGCTGATCAGAAAGAAGAAAAAATAACAAAACGGAGTAAACATAATGGCTTATCAACCGAATCTTAAGGCATCTTCTCTTCGTGAGAAGTATGTCGGCGACCGGAAATTCTATAGAAACATCATGACGATCGCTGTACCGATCATGGTACAGAACTTTATCACAAACTTTGTCAGCATGCTGGACAATATCATGGTCGGCCGGGTCGGCACGGAGCAGATGTCCGGCGTGTCCATTGCAAATCAGCTGCTGTTTGTCTACATGCTCTGCATGTTCGGCGGCCTGGGCGGTATCGGTATCTTCACGGCACAGTATTACGGAAGTCATAACGAAGAGGGCGTGCGTTCCTCCTTCCGTGCAAAGCTGTGGCTTTCCCTGATCCTGACGTCAGCGGCGACCGTTGTTTTTCTGACGGCGGGAGAGCCGCTTCTGAAAACCTATTTAAACGATGCGGATCAGGCGGAGAGCATGGCGCTCACACTGGCCTGCGGAAAGAGCTACATGCATATCATCATGCTGTCCTTCCCGGCTATGATCTGCGTACAGACCTACGGCTCGACGCTGAGGGAAACCGGTGAGACGCTTCTTCCCATGAAGGCGGGCATCATCGCAGTCCTGGTCAATCTGACCTTCAACTATCTGCTGATCTACGGAAAGTTAGGTTTCCCGGAGCTGGGCGTAAACGGCGCGGCGATCGCCACGGTCCTTTCCCGTTATGTGGAAGCCTGCATCTGCGTGATCTACGTTCACACACATAAAGAGAAGCACAGCTGGATCCGGGGCATGTACAGCACGATGAAGGTGCCTGCAGCCCATATCAAAGCCTATGTCATCAAGGGTTCACCGCTTCTGTTCAATGAAACGCTCTGGTCCATGGGCATGGCGATCCTGACCCAGTGCTATTCGATGCGCGGTCTGAATGTGATCGTGGCTTTCAATATCGCACAGACTGTCAACAATCTGTTCAACATCGTCTTTATGGCTATGGGCAATGCGGTCTCCATCATGGTAGGACAGTCTCTGGGCGCGGACGATCAGGAAGGCGCCATGGATCGCGCCTGGAAGCTGATGGCGACCGGTTTCCTCTGCAGTATCGTGATCGGCGCCATCATGTATCTGGT
>JAZUFC010000335.1:0-10482 GCA_045640465.1 Lachnospiraceae bacterium
CTATGTTTCAGCGTTATGTTTCAGAAATGATCAGTGAACGGTGTAGATCACGTCTTCGAGCACGTCGATATCATTCCAGCTCTGGTCCATGATCTCGAAGTTCATGCTGATATCGCCGAGATCTTCAATGTCTGTGCCGGAGAAGTAGAGGTCCTGATACATTGCGGAATGTGCCGGGATCGTCGGCCATGCAGAGCCTTCAACCTCCTCGTCGTCGCAGGAGTAAGCGGTCACATAAACATCAACCGGTTCATCGGTATCGTTTACGTAAAGGACCCAGAGTTCCTCGTCACCCCAGTAATCCAGAACGGTACCGATCATGGAGATCATGATGCCGTTGTCTTCATAGATCACTTCGCCGTCTAAAAGAGCCTGCTCGTAATCCTCTTCGTAATCGCTGGTCTCAAGAACAACGATATCGGATTCCGTAACTCTTTCATAATCGATATTGGTTGCGTAGATGCTGAAAGCAAGCTCGTAGATCTTGTCGATGCCATAGCCTGCAAGCTCGTCCATATCGAATTCCACGGCACACTCGGTAACTGCGCCTGCACGGACTGCGTCATACATATATCCGGTGGTGTAAATGTTGTTGATCATCGTATTCTGAGTAGAGAAACGAAGATCTTCATCCGTCTTGTTTTCGATCTCAAGAAGGATGTTGACATAATACTCATCGGTCTCAGCGCCGATCGTCGTAACCGTCATCTCGTCGTTATCAACAAGAACAAGACCTTCTTCAATGTCAAAGTCGTAGTCGATCTCTGCATCTTCGCCGTTATCTGTATCGGTTTCGCCATCGTCATCGCCGTCGTCCTCATCGAACTCCAGCTCTGTGTTCAGAGAGAAGAAAATACCCATGAAATCGTTGACCGCTTCATCAGAACCGACGTAGCAGCTGTATGTCATGCCGATAAACTCTTCGCCGACCCAGCCGACGACCTCGATCGCATGGCCTTCCTCTTCAACGGTATAATCCACATAGATGCAGTTGATTCCGTTGAGATTGAATATCGGAGATACGAAAGAATCGATAATGGCATCGTCTTCCATGAATTCATTCAGACTTTCCGTCAGGAGAGCCGCAACCTCTTCATCGTACTCTTCTTTTGTATAATCTCCGTCATAAAGGCCTGTCACCGGGCTTTCAAGAAGATATACATCCAGATAAGTATCATCTGCAAATGCAAAATAGTAACCGTAATCATCTTCGTCATAGAAGGTTTCCGGATCAGCTTCAAAAGAGTAATCGTCAAGCCAGTAGATCTCCTTTTCGGGAGCTTCTGCTTCCTCTTCCGCTGCATAAGAAACCGTAGTTCCGGCAAACACCATTACAAGTGCCAGAACAAGTGCCATCAATTTCTTCATAATAATGAACTCCTTCCTGTTCAGTCCCGCACTTTCACGTATCACTGCGGTATAGTATGGTACAGCCGTATTATAGAACCGATCATGCGCTTTGTCAATGAAAACGCGGGGTTTCGTCATAAACGGACAGGGGTCCTGTGCCTTTCTTGCAGACACAGGACCCCTGTTTTTATGAGACTGCAATACGCAGTCCGGTTCATATTCTAAAAGTGTTTCACTTCTTCAGAGCTTCCTCGACGGAAACAGCTACAGCTACGGTAGCGCCGACCATCGGGTTGTTGCCCATGCCGATCAGACCCATCATTTCTACGTGTGCCGGAACGGAGGAAGAACCTGCGAACTGAGCATCAGAGTGCATACGGCCCATGGTATCGGTCATACCGTAGGAAGCGGGACCTGCTGCCATGTTATCGGGATGAAGGGTACGGCCTGTGCCGCCGCCGGATGCCACTGAGAAATACTTCTTGCCGGCTTCGAGACGTTCCTTCTTGTAGGTACCTGCAACAGGATGCTGGAAACGTGTCGGGTTGGTGGAGTTGCCGGTGATGGAGATATCAACGTTCTCTTTCCACATGATCGCAACGCCTTCGGTTACATCGTTTGCACCGTAGCAGTTGACCTTGGAACGGAGACCGTCAGAGTATGCGATACGGTTGATCTCTTTGACTTCGCCGGTCTTGTAATCCATCTGTGTTTCCACAAATGTGAAGCCGTTGATACGGGAGATGATCTGTGCAGCATCCTTGCCGAGACCGTTCAGGATGACACGGAGGGGTTTCTGACGGACTTTGTTTGCCTTTTCTGCAATACCGATAGCGCCTTCTGCTGCTGCAAAGGACTCATGGCCTGCCAGGAATGCGAAGCACTCGGTCTCTTCTTCCAGAAGCATCTTGCCGAGGTTGCCGTGGCCTAAACCGACCTTACGCTGGTCAGCTACAGAGCCGGGGATACAGAAAGCCTGAAGGCCTTCACCGATCGCTGCTGCCGCATCTGCTGCCTTTGTGCAGTTCTTCTTGATTGCGATGGCTGCGCCAACGGTATATGCCCAGCATGCGTTCTCGAAGCAGATGGGCTGGATCGCCTTTACCTGTGCATAAACATCCAGGCCGGCATCCTTCGTGATCTTTTCAGCTTCCTCAAGAGAGGCGATTCCGTATTTGTTCAGTACGGCATTGATCTGGTCAATACGTCTTTCATAAGATTCAAATAAAGCCATTATGCGATCCTCCTCTTCTTATTTGATTTCCTCATCGGTTCTGGGATCGATGAGCTTGACAGCGTCAGCAACTCTGCCGTACTGGCCGCATGCCTTCTGGTAAGCGGTAGTCGGATCGTCACCCTTCTTGATGAAATCGGTCATCTTGCCGAGGTTGACGAACTTGTAGCCGATGATCTGGTTGTCTTTGTCAAGAGCGATGGCATTGACATAACCTTCAGCCATTTCCAGATATCTGGGTCCCTTTGCCAGAGTTCCGTACATAGTACCGACCTGAGAACGAAGGCCCTTGCCGAGGTCTTCAAGACCTGCGCCGATTGCAAGACCGTCTTCAGAGAAAGCAGACTGTGAACGGCCGTAAACGATCTGCAGGAACAGCTCACGCATAGCGGTGTTGATAGCGTCGCAGACAAGGTCTGTGTTCAGTGCTTCCAGAATGGTTCTTCCGGGAAGGATCTCAGCAGCCATAGCTGCGGAATGAGTCATGCCTGAGCAGCCGAGGGTCTCAACGAGCGCTTCCTGGATCACGCCGTCCTTAACGTTCAGGGTCAGCTTGCAGGCGCCCTGCTGCGGAGCACACCAGCCGACACCGTGTGTAAAGCCGGAAATGTCCTTCACTTCCTTTGCCTGTACCCAGTTTGCTTCTTCCGGGATCGGAGCAGCGCCGTGATTTACGCCCTGAGCGACCGGACACATCATTTCTACTTCCTTTGTGTAGATCATTTGAGAACTCCTTTCGAATATGAAACTTGAGAAGGTTTTGCCCCTCTATATATAGGCACCTTTGCCGCTTGCCTTCCGCCTGAAAGGAGGTCCTTTCCGCAAAAGATCCGCCGGCGGCAAAAATACAACAATCGGTTGTATTATCGTATATAATCCGCAATTTGTCAACTAATTAACAAAAGGTTCCGCAGGGAGTTTTTGACTGCTCTGTCCATGTGCATCCTGTTTGACCGCAGGCCCGATTCATGGTACAATAGCGGTGTCAGAGATCTGAATTCACGAGGCCCGCCGCAGACAGAGGCAGGCCGGAAAGGATAAAATATGATCAAATGTCCGGGCTGCGGAGGCGCTCTCTTATTCGAGCCTGCCTCTCAGCGTCTTGTCTGCAGCCAGTGCAGTCAGAATTACGATCCGGAAGACTTCCGGGATTACCGTTATACCAATACCGCATCGGAAGAGACCGGTGTGTTCGATGTGACCGCTTTCAAGTGCCCCAACTGCGGCGCAGAGCTTCTTTCCACAGACGATACCGCGCTTTCCTTCTGCTCGTACTGCGGCTCCAACGTGCTTCTGGAAAGTCACCTGAACCGGCTCTCCTATCCGAAGCGCATCATTCCTTTCAAAAAAACAAGGAAGGATGCGGAGAATGCCTATCTGCAGCGGCTGAAGGCCTCTCTGTATGCGCCTTCGGATCTCAGAAACGCATCTCAGATCGAAAAATTCCGGGGGATCTACATGCCCTACTGGAACTATGATACCACGATCAGCGACGCGGTGGACGCTTCCGGAAAAAAGACTTATCAGAAGGGTGATTATGAATACACGGACCACTACAAGGTCAGTGCAGATGTCGAAGGCAGCTTCGATGCCGCCTATTTCGACGCATCCTCCGGCTTTTCGGATGATGTGAGCGATGCGATCAAGCCGTTCGATCTGAAGGAAACGCTTCCGTTTACCCCCGCTTATATGGCCGGATTCTATGCGGATGCGGGCGATGTATCCGACAGCACCTATCAGAAAAAAGCCGAAGAAATGGCAGATAATTACTTTGACGGAGAGGCTGTCAAAAATCCCGAGGTTCTCAAATACAATGCGGAAATTTCCATGCGTGAGGAGGTGGAACCGACTTCTTCCAAAGATCACCTCAGCATGTATCCGGTATGGTTTCTGTCCTGCCGCACAAATAACAACAGGCGCATCAGCTATGCGGCCGTAAACGGCCAGACCGGCAAAGTCGCTGCGGATATTCCGATCGATTTCAGGAAGTACCTGATCGGCTCCCTGATCCTTGCTGTACCGGTCTTCCTGGTCCTCTGCATGTTCCTGACACTGACCACCAAATCCGCGATCCTGGTCTCCGCGGTTCTCAGTATCATCGGCATGCTGATCCTGAATTCCAATATCAACAGCTCCGTTGTCCGCATCAGCCGTCTGGACGATGCCGGGTATCTCAGCAAACAGAAAAGCACACAAAAGACGGCCGAAGAACAGGCCGGAGAAAAGAACGCAGCGGATAAAAAGAACGGTGCGCTCTTCATCAAGCATCCGCTCCTTATTGCGGCGCTTGCTTTCTTCCTGCTTCCCACGCTCTGGTCTTTTGTCACCTCGCTTTTAAGCGGGATCGCCGAGAATCTGAAGCTGTTTTCGCCGGCCGCGAAGCCCATTCTCTATACCGTTCTCGGCCTGATGGCAGCCTTTGCGCTCTTCCAGCTCATCCGCCTGAATCTGAAAAAGAACCGGGAGCTTGAAAAAGACGAACCGCTGAAAAAATCGAAGATCCTCGTCAAGCCGCTTCTCGGCGTGCTTTTCTGCGTGGCCGTCTATTTCATCGCACCCGTCAGTGACATCTGGTATTATGCGGCTTCCGCATTTTCCTCTCTGATGATGATCCTTTCGATCCGGAACATCATCGATGCCTACAATATCCGCACCACGCATGCGATCCCGCAGCTTTCAAAGCTTCTTGTGATCGGCCTTCTCTCGGGCGGTCTTCTGCTTTCCTCCTTCCGCACTTCTGCGGGAGAGGAATACGAGATCATCATCAAGGACCAGGCAGATCTTCTTTCGGACGAACAGGAACAGGCTCTTTATGAAGAACTGAAGCCGCTTCTTCAGTACGGAAACGCCGGTGTGATCACCGTCTCCGAAAATCCGGAAACGACCGCCTATTTTTCCCGTGTGGCCTATCACGGTCTCTGCGGCAACGAAAACGGCACGATCCTGTTTATCGACATGGCAAACCGCGAGATCTATCTGTTCTCGGACGGCAGAAACTATGAATACATTTCGGATGACAAAGCCTACAGCATCACGGACAATTCCTACCGGTATCTGTCGGACCGTGATTACTACGGCTGCGCATCGGAGACCTTCCGTGAAGTAAAGATCGTGCTGGACGGCGGAAGGATCGCAGAACCCATGCGCTACATCAATAATGCACTGCTCGCGCTCCTGATCGCTTTCCTCTCGAACTTCCTGATCGTGGACTTCATGTCCAAACAGAAGCCCGCGGGCGAATCGGAGCTGATCGCCTATTCGACCTCTGAATTCATCATGCAGAACGCAAGAGCCCGTTTCACGGGTCAGAGCAAACGCTACAATCCGCATACGGAAAGCAGTTCCTCCGGCGGGTTCACCATGGGCGGAGGCGGCGGCTTCTCCGGAGGAGGCGGCGGCGGTGTCAGCCACTCATCTGGCGGAGGCGGCGGACACAGTTTCTAAGCCTGTCCGGCGCATACACGTGCTTCGGATGCAAAACAGACGGTTTTCAAACAACATACTGAACAGACGTTACATTTATCATCATTGAGGAGGCAGCTGTGAATATTCAACCGATCATTACAAGTTTACTGGAGACCGACCTGTACAAATTCTCCATGGGCCAGGCCATCTATCATCAGTTTTCGGACTACACCACGGAATGGTCCTTCAAGTGCCGGAATCTGGACGTGCATTTCACCCCGGAAATGGTGGATGAGATCCGTGAGCAGATCCGCTCCTACTGCAGGCTCCGCTTTACGGAAGACGAGCTTGCCTATCTGAACGGCATCCGCTGGCTGAAGACCGCTTATATCGACTTTCTGCGGCTCTGGAAGCCCCGTTTTGAGGACTTTATCATTGATACCGAAGCGGACTGCGGTCTCCGGATCGAAACGAACGGCACCTGGCTCAACACCTCCATGTACGAGATCCCCACGCTTGCCATCGTCAATGAAGTCTTTTTCCGGATGGCTTACGATTACAGCGTCCTGTTCGAAAGCTTCAAAAGGCGTCTTGCCGAAAAGACCTCGCGGATCGCAAAGGGCGGCGATCTCTGCCTGTCCGCGTTCAGCGAATTCGGTCTGAGAAGACGCCTCTCTTCGGAAGCGCAGGAGCTTGCCGTAAAGGCCTTTGCGGATACAGCTCTGGAATCCTCGCGTTTTGTCGGAACCTCAAACGTATATCTTGCCAAAAAGTATCATGTCACGCCGGTCGGCACCATGGCGCACGAATTCATCATGTGCGTCGGTCAGGGCAACCACCGCCACAATCCCGCTTATTCCAACTACTATATGATGGAAGCCTGGGTTAAGGAGTACGGTGTGCAGAACGGTACGGCACTGACGGATACCGTCACCACCGACTGTTTCCTCCGCGATTTTGATCTGACATACGCCACGCTGTTCTCCGGCGTCCGCCACGATTCCGGCGATCCGTACGAATGGGGCGAAAAGATCATTTCGCATTATGAAAAGCTCGGCATCGATCCGAAGACCAAGACGCTTCTTTTCAGCGACAGTCTGGATTTTGAACGTGCGGATAAGCTCTACCGTTATTTCAGCGGACGTATCAAGATCGCCTTCGGAATCGGTACCTACATTGCCAACGATACCGATGAAGAGCCTCTCAATATCGTCATGAAAACGACCAAATGCAACGGCACAGACGTCGCCAAGATCTCGGATACACCCGGAAAAGGCATGTGCAAAAGCGATGATTATGTCGCATACCTGAACCGCTGCATCGAATGGCGGCTTCTGAACGAACAGGAAAGATACTGAACCTCTTTTTCAGCAGTGAAAAGGGGCGGTTCCGCCGACAGCTGATGCCGGCGGAACCGCCCCTCTCTTTATGAGTCTACGTTCTCTTATTTATTGAAGAATTCTACAAGTTCATCCATCCAGACTTCTGCGGGTGTGCCTTCCGCAAGTGCAATGCCGTGGCCGGAATTCGGGTACATCTTGAATTCATATTCCACGCCGGCCTTCTTCAGTGCATTTGCAAACAGAATACCGGTGTAAGGACGGACCAGTCTGTCGTTTTCACCGACCCAGCAGAATGTCTTCGGGTAATCCGGTGTGACGTTCAGCTCCATGCTGACATGATCCTTGAGTTCCTGATCATTCTCTTTGCCGGGTGCAAGCGCATCCAGAGTTCCCCACGGACTGTCAACGGAGAAGCTGATGACCGGATATGCAAGACCTACACGGTCAGCTTTTGCGCTGATGGGCTTTAACAGATCCGCATAAGCGGGATTCACGGCACGGACTTCCTGATCCAGAAGTTCCGCATACTCGTCCGGATGGCAGGCGGTGATGCCTGCAAGATGGGCGCCTGCGGAGAAGCCCATCGTCAGGATCTGGTCGGGTTTGATATGATACTTTGCAGCATTCAGACGCAGATACTTGATAGCCAGCGCCATGTCAAGCTGCGGAGCCGGATAAGAGTTCTGCGGGGTACAGCGATAGAATAAGCCGAAGCCCTTGTAGCCGTAGTTGTGGATCTTATTGGCGGTATCAAAGCCTTCGTTCAGGATCGATACGAGATGGTAAGCACCGCCTGCGCAGAAGATCGCGCCGGGAGCATCGGGCTCGTTCTCAAATTCTTTTGTTGCAAGCAGGAATACGGAATCCTTGTCACCGGTTGCGACAGAAACCGGCTCATCCCGTCCTTCTGCGATTTTCCAAAGGGGAACCAGTTCATATTTGCCGGAGTTCAGGATCTCGTCCATCTGGTTTGCCGCATGAACAAGACGGTCTGCCGGGTATGCGCCGAAACGGGTCTTGACCTTATCACCGAGCGTATCCAGCGGATCATTTCTGAATTCTTCGGGTACCATATCAACAAACATCTTGGAAATACCGACATAGAGCCAGTCACCGAGTTTCGGATCATTGATGATTTCATTCACGGAATTCTTTAATGTGTACATTTCTATCTCCTCTCTTTACGGTTACGCTCTCACTCGTCGATCGTGATCGAGCCGTCCGCCTTTCTGCTGAACTTTTTAACGATATTCCATGCAAGGCGGTTCGTGAAAGGCCTGATCTCGTGAGCATGATGAGTAACACCCATGAGAGCAGTATAGCATTTTCCGTCCTCGCTGTCAAAGTAATGTAAGTAGTACACGCTGTCCGGATGTTCATCGTCGTGAAGGATCTCCGTACGGTCGCCCTTGATGCCGTATAAAGGATCTTCCCAGCTGTCTTTTTCTTCCAGAGTGATGTCGAATTTCTTCTTCAGTTTATTGACCTTTGCAAGATACTGAAGACGCTGAATGGCTCTTTCGTGATGCATCGGCAGCTCTACGCCGAAGGAATCCACGCCGCCGATAAAGAACAGCGGGACCATCTCGTCCTGATTGATATCCTCTTCCTTTGTCTTTCCGCCTTCGCAGTTGTTTCCGACGTAATCGATCGCATCCATCGGAAGCAGTGCCGCAAAACGTTTCGGACGCTGTTCGAAAAGATCCCAGCTCTTGATGCCGCCCATGGAGAAACCGGTCGCATAGATCTTTTCCGGATCAATGGCATATTCTTCCAGCAGATGATCGATCAGTGCATCCACTTCCTCTGCAGTTACCTGAAGATGCATCTCGACAGCGACTGTGATAAAGCCTTCCTCCTGTCCGATCTCCGGCCATTCCGCCAGAGAAACGGTGGCGTAAGCACAGTCCCCGCCGCCGTGGAACACGAGCATCAGCGGATGCTTGCCGGAGTGTACATCCAGATCCTTATCATAGAAGGTCACGTAGCCGACCTTGTGCTTCTTTTCGCCGCGCATCATGCGCATCCGGCTGTTCAACGGATTGTATTTGGACACGGGAACCATGAAGGATTCCGCGACTTCTGCAATATTCTCAGCATCATAATTGTATGCGGGACAGATCTTCCCCGTCCAGCGGCGATATGCACCGATCACTTCGCGGAACTGCTTCTGCGCATCAAAGGAAGCCTCCTCACAGACGCCCAAACAGAACTCTTTGAGGATCGCATTGTACTCTTCGGAGTTTCCGACAGATACCACATGAATATCATTCTTTTCGGGCTTCGGAAGTACATTTCCGTTTACCAGTGTGCAGCATACCGGTGTGATCTCTGCTTTGCCGAGATCGCCAAGCATGGAAGCGCCCTCTACCTTTTTCAGATAATTGACTGCCAGGTAATCCGCGCCGGTTCCGAAACCGTATATGCACATGCGAAGCGTGGAGCCGAGAATGGAATATCTTACCTCGTCGGATGCCATAGGATTCTGCAGGATCACCAGTCCGTCGCGGAAATTGCTCTGCGCAATGCCCAGATTCGCAGTCAGTGCTTCATACGCACCCGCTGCCGCTTCCGACCAGTCCCCGCCCTTCAGCGGATTCATAATAATAACGCCGCAGCCGTTCTTTTTTGCGACGGCATCGATGCCTGTTTCTTCTGCATACGCAGGAATATCAGCACCGTTCACACGTCTGTCGGGAAAGACCAGAAGCGTGGGAGACTGAAAGCCGTAATTGATCAGATTTACAGGAAGATCCGTGGGCGGCATATAAACAAAAGTCTGATAGCCGTTCAGGATCAGTTCGTGGAGGATGCCTCCGTTGTCCAGCGACGTCGTCTGTTTGATTCTTTCAACACTCATTTTGTTTCTCCCTTATTTGAATGCTCGGCAAGTCTCCCGAAAGCCATCGGAGCCGCGTCCGGATCCTGTGCCTGCAGCGGATACTTTCTTTCGGCGGTATCCGTTTCCTTTAGAATACAGTATAAAAGATACCCGACGGCGCCGCTTCTGAAAAAATCATCTACATTTCTGTTTTTGTAAAGGCTCAGGCCGGATAGAAGGGCTTACGAAAGGCGGCCGTGCAAAACGGCCGCCTGAACTGACTTACGGGGTTTCGATCGTTTCTTCCGATGCCGGTTCTTCTGCCGGCA
>JAZUFC010000336.1:0-18907 GCA_045640465.1 Lachnospiraceae bacterium
GCTGTTCTATACTGTTTTGAACGTGATCCTCTGTAGCCCTTTGCAAGCTTCAGGACACGGTTATGTTTCTTTTTAGCGTTTAAGCCGCCTTTAATTCTTGCCATTTTTTAATCCTCCATTGAACATCCAAATTTAAAGCACAGGCAATTATTCGCAAACCGTCTGCTCCGCATCCGGCTCTGAATAATTATAAGTACGGAAGTACTTTCTTCATATTTACGTTTGCATGATCAATGATCGTAGCCTTACGTAAATTTCTCTTTCTCTTGGTTGACTTCTTGGTCAGGATATGGCTCTTATACGCCTTCATTCTCTTTAACTGACCGGAACCGGTCTTCTTGAAGCGCTTCGCTGCTGCACGTTTTGTTTTTACCTTTGGCATAGTTCTATCCTCCTGTAATGATTACTTACCCGTCTTGGGTGCCAATACAATGCTCATGCTCCGGCCTTCCATCTTTGCCGCTTTTTCCACTACCGCAATATCCCCAAGGGATTCCCCGAATTCATCCAGTACATGCTTGGTAGCGCTGATGTGAGCCATCTCACGTCCGCGGAAACGAAGGGTGACCTTCACGCGGTTTCCTTTTTCAAGAAACTTTCTGGCATTGTTTGCTTTTGTGTTCACGTCATTTGTGTCAATATTCGGCGAGAGACGAATCTCCTTCACCTCGACCGTTTTCTGCTTTTTCTTTGCATCACGCTCTTTGCGGACCTGCTCGTAACGGAACTTGCTGTAGTCCATGATCCGGCAGACCGGCGGTGCTGCGTTCGGAGCGATCATGATCAGATCCAGCTCCTGCGATTCAGCCTTGGCAAGCGCCTCCTGTGAGGTCATGATACCAAGCTGCTCCCCGTTTTCAGAGATCACACGCACTTCCGGTACACGGATCTCCTCATTGATCAATAACTCGTTGTTAATACTCTTACCTCCTGAATATCAGAACAAATAACCTGAACGTGCTTTACCGGAATCGGTAAACTGCCGTAGAGCAAAGGAAAAGCGGACTGCATGCAGTCCGCTTTACTCTAAAGTCAGACGGTAAGTTTTCACAGAAAACTCCCGGCGCAAACCGGTTCCCGTCAGATTTATGAAAATAACCCGAGTCACAGCATATTCGCGTGCTAAGGTGAGAGTGGCCCTCTGCTTCTATATTTGCAACATGAGTAATATAACACACACTCTCCCGTCTGTCAACTCTTTTCTGAGCGTATATCGGGCTTTTCGAAAGATCCGTTTTCCGGATACAAAAAACGTGTGCTCCTGCCCTCATGCAGTCTGTTTTCTGCCGGACTGTCAGTCAAGAGCCAGACGTACCTCACGTCCGTCTTCGGACCAGATCATCTTCGTACCGAAGAGATTGGCTTCATTCTTCTTCTGAATGTAGTCATAGACATCCTGACCCATTGCGTCCTTCGGAGAGACTTCAATGGCTGCGGTATCGTTGATATAACAGGGAACAAAGCCCGCATAGGAAAGCTTTTTTCCGTCAAAGCGGAGATCCGCAAGGATCGTCAGTCTTCCCTCTTCCTGGAATACAAAGTACGGCACACCCTTGTTGATGTAGGGTTTTCTGTCGAAGTTCGGTGCCGCGATCCGTCCCTGGAAGGGATGGAAAGCACGCTGTGCCGCGTTCGGCGCATCAGGACCGAAACAGGTCGTCAGCGTGACAAAATTGCCGAGTCCGTAGTAGATCGGAACGCCTTTGTAGACTTCGATGGATTCCAGCACATGCGTATGGTGTCCGAATACCGCCGACGCACCGTGCTCGACTGCCGCGTGTGCGATCTCGGTCTGGTACTGCAGGATCTGCGGGCTGTCGGTCCGGCCCATGTGAAGGCTGACCAGAACAACGTCATACTGTGCCTTTGCCCTGTCAATGTCATCGCACATCATCCGCAGACATTCCGGGTCTGTGATCGTATAGATACTGGTGGGCGGTCCGCCGGGTTCTGCCAGTTCATTTTCGTAAGCCGTACTCACGCGAAGGAATGCCGCGCCTGCCTTCAAAGGGGTTGCCCAGCTCTCTCTCGGTCCCACGCAGTTGTAGCTGAGTGCTGCAAATGCAACACCGTTTGACTCATAAACCGCGGGCTTTCTGGCTTCCGTCAGATTCGCGCCGGTTCCGGTCGTCTCAATGCCGAGTGAATGAAGCCTGTCAAGCGTATCCGTCACGCCGTAATAGCCCTGATCAAACGCATGATTGCCGGCAAGTGTGGAGACTTTGAAATTATAATCCTTCAGGACATCCAGGCTCTCAGGAATGGACTGAGGCGCGGAAGCGGCTTCCGCATTGCTCCAGAGACCTCTTGTCGTATGCGGCACCTCGACCTGACACATCGCAAAATCAGCAGCGTGAAGCGTCTCCTTCAGAGGCTCCAGAAAACGGTCCGGTTCCGGAATATCCAGAATCAGGTCACCTGTACTTAATACTCTGTTCACCATATTTGTTTCCTCCCTCCCGGTAAATTATATACGCCTACACGCAAACGGGCAACTGTTTTTTGGATACAATGCCCTAAAAAAGCTTTACTTTGCGCCGGATTTATGTTATTTTCATAAGTGATCCTGAATATTCAGGGTGTTTTTTCGGCATTTTTTCGGATTTATACCAAAACGTTTTAGCAAAAGATGCTGATCTTCAATTATATTTTAAAGGAGTATATTATGGCAACGCTACAGATGAATTTCCTGTCAATGCGTATCGGTATGCAGGAAAACGTAACAGTTTTCATACCGAGCATCGCCCCCGGACAAGACACCGCCGGCAAGAGCTACAGTGAACTCTATCCGATGGGAAAAAAGTTTAAGACTTTGTGGCTTCTCGGCGATGAATACGGCGATGATTCCACAGTTCTCAACTATTCCGGCATTTTAAGAATTGCTGAGAAGTATGGCTTTGCGGTCGTTTTCCCGTGCACATACGAAAAGCTTTATTCTGATGATCCGATCGGTCAGAAATTTACCGAAAACATCAGCGAAGAATTATTCGGTGTCTGCACAGGAACATTCCCTCTTTCTCAGAAGAGAGAGGACAACATCATTGCCGGTTTCTCACTCGGTGCTTACGGCGCAATGAAATGCGCGCTTACAGCTCCCGAGCATTACAGCGCAGTTGTTATGATGGGCGGTGCTTACGAGAAAGATATCAAGAACGGATATTTCAAAGCATTAAAGGCTAACATGAAAGCAAATGATTCCGAACCTCATGAAGAAATGGAGTGGGCGGTTGAGGATGATGCCGAACTGAAGGCTGAAGGCAAGGAACTTCCGAAGGTACTCGTTATCAATGCGCTTCAGGCTCCCTTAAGCGGCTTCACCACCAGAGCTGCCGAGAACCTGAAAGCTGACGGATTCAAGGTTACCGAGATCGTCAAAGACGTGAAGGATGACTGGGATTTCCGTGACAGCGCATTAGAAGATGCATTTGCATGGTTTGCTAAGGAGGAATAATAATGTCGGTTGCACGCTTAAATTTCTATTCCAGAGCGTTGGGCATGACCACCAACGTGACTATGATCCTTCCGAGCTTCGACCAGAACTTCGAATTCGGACTTACCGTAGACCAGGTCTACAACTCTGGCAGAAAATTCCCCGCACTGTGGCTGCTGCACGGCGGCAGCGGTGATGATGCCGATTACTTAAACTGGACAAACATTGCACGTTATGCAGTAGAGTATGACTGTGCTGTCATCTGCCCTTCCTATTATAACTCCGGTATTCAGGACTATAATCCGGGCTCAAAGTACAGCACCTATATCACCGAAGAGCTGTGGAACTTTGTTCACTCCTATTTCCCGATCTCCGATAAGAGAGAAGACAACTTCGTCGGCGGCCTTTCAATGGGTGCAGGCGGCGCTATGAAGTATGCTGTTACTTTAAATGATCGTTTCTCTTATGCACTGATCATGTCCGGCGGCCTTGGCCGTAAGGGCAGCATCGGTAAAGGCCATGTAAACTTCAGAGATACTCTGATCTCCATCGGCTGGCCGATGCCGAAGCAGCCTACCAACCTTCCCAGACGTGCCAGCCTGGAAGATCTTTTAAAAGAAAAGATCGCAAACGGCGAACAGCTTCCGACTTTTGTTATGGCATGCGGTGACAAGGATAACATCGCATGGGAATCTCATGTCAGCGGCGTTGAGATCTTAAGAGACGAACTTGGACTGAATGTGATCAACTTTGAAGTTCCCGGCCTGCATCATGAATGGGATTTCTGGGAGATCTGCATGAGAAAAGCGTTCTCTGAATGGCTTCCCTGCAAGCAGAAGACCCGTACAAAGATCGCCGAGATCTGGAATGATCCGGTTCCGGGTCAGGAATAATTGACTGAACTCATAAAAATCGAAACCGGGGTACATAAACGTACCCCGGTTTCTGCTTCAGTAAAGAAGAGCACCGCCCCGTTTCATCAGGGGGCGGTGCTCTTTCCGTTCAGAAAACCGAAAAATTACTTTTTCTTTTTCTTTTTGTAGAAATCATGTGTGAAACGGATCTCGCCGTTGTCCAGATCGTCCTTATTCTTTCTGACCTGAACCATGAGGTCACGGTCAAAATTCTCAGCAAAACGGAACTCGTCGCCGATGATAAGAGTCTGCTCAACATCATCTGTTACCGTCTTCCACTCGCCGCCGATCTCTGCACAGTTCGGATCACCGGTGCGCATGAATGCGGAAAGGCTGGCCGTCATCTTATCTTCGATCTCGAAGCCCTTGCCGTCCTTCTGGGTGATCGGTGAAAGCGCTGCATTATGGAACAGATACGGAAGCCCTGCGCCGTGCCATGCGGTTCTGCCGCCGTGGATCGGGAAATCTACTGCGAACATGTACATCCATACCTTTCCGCCTTCCTTCGCACGGATATGTGCAAATTCGGTGGAAGGTACTCTGAAGAGCCAGTCTACAAACTGGGTATCCACAGGATTTCTTTCCGGATAAGCAGCCTTGAATGCGTCCAGAAGATCTTTTGCATTCTCTTCGCCGACAAGATCGATGATCTCCTGCTCACCTTCTTCGAAAGTCATTTCATCTTTCTTCAGTCCTCTTGAGTTATAGCAGGTGAATTCACCGAAGTTGGTACCGATGATGACCGGAACCTTGATGTTCTCGGGACGGAATCCTACACGAAGCGGACAGCCGCGGAAATGCTCATTTCTGATAGGCATTTCGGGCATCTTGTCACGAAGTTCCGGATTTCTCTTTACTTTGTTGTAAGCAGCAATGAGGGTCGGTCTGTCAACGGTCTCAAGATCATGAGGATCTGTGAAGCCGAGTTCCTTCATCAGCGCCGCTGCGCCTTCCTTCGGAGAGAAAGTGGTTTCGCCGTCATGTACGCTTACCTGACCGGAAATGACGATCGCACGCTGGAACAGACCGTCTGCTGCGGGCATCTGAAGGAGCGCCGTCACTTTTCCGCCGCCGCCTGACTGACCGGCAATGGTAACTCTGTCCGGATCTCCGCCGAACTTCGCAATATTGTCTTTCACCCACTGAAGAGCCCGAACAAGGTCCAGCTGACCATTATTTCCTGAGTTGTAATATTCCTCACCTAAAGAAGAAAGATCGAAATATCCGAACAGATTCAGACGATGGTTGACGGTAACGACTACACAGTCTGCTTCTTTTGCAAGATTGTATCCGTCATAAGCAATCAGTTCAACAGAACTGCCGCCCGAAAATCCGCCGCCATGGATCCAGAAGAATACCGGCTTCTTTGCGTTTTCGTCAAGAGTGGTCGTCCAGATGTTCAGGTTCTGGCAGTCCTCTCCCTGCGGCCAGTAACGGTGAGGCTCCATCACTTCGATGGAGGGTCTGCCGTCATGAAGCTGCGGAGTGATCATACCGTAGTTCGTGCAGTCTTTGATGCCTTCCCACGGATCAGCAGGAACCGGAGCATGGAATCTCTTTGCCTGACCGTAGGGAACGCCTCTGAATGTGAATTCACCGTCATAAAAGAAACCGCGGATCTTGCCCTTGTCGGTTTCCACTACCGGATAATCCTCTTCACAAATAAAATTTTTCATCATAATGAATGTCTCCTTAAAGAGTAATTAACCTTTTACTGCGCCGACCGTCAGACCCTTCGCGAAATATTTCTGGAAGAAGGGGTACATGATCATCAGCGGAAGAATACCGATGGTCGCAATTGCCATACGGATACCGATACTCGGGATCTTGACCTGGCTGGTATTCACAACATTCGAACCGGAAGACAGGAAGTTGACCTGCTGGATCATACGGTTCAGCAGATTCTGGAATGTATACATTTCAGGCTTCGTAATGAAGTACAGACCGTTTGTCCAGTTGTTCCAGTATCCGAGAGCAGTCAGAAGGCCGATTGCCGCAAAGATCGGTGTAGACATGGGAAGAACGATCTTGATAAATGTATGAAACTCGCCGCTTCCGTCGATCTTGGCAGACTCAATGATCTCAAACGGAATGTCGTTTGAGAAGAAGTTACGAACGATCATGACATTAAAGCCGCCCATTAAAAGGTTCGGGATAATGTATGCCCAGATCGTGTTCTTCACAGTGATGATCTGTGTCCACATAATGTACTGTGAAACAAGACCGCCGTTGAACAGCATGGTGAAGAACACCATGAAGGTGAAGAAATTTCTGTATCTGAAGTCTTTTCTGGAAAGCGGATACGCCATGAGCGCCGTGATTGCCAGTGAAAGAACCGTACCGATCGCAGTTACGAGAACGGAATAGCCGTAGGATTTTAAAATCATTCCCGAGCTGCTGAAAACATACTCATACGCACCAAGGCTCCACTTCTCAGGGAAGAAGGAATAACCGTTGGTCATCAGCACATTTTCATCCGTAAAGGATGAAATGATCAGAAGCAGGAACGGAATAATGATCAGAATACAGGCAATTGCAAGAAGGACGATCGAAAAGATCTGAAAACCTCTGTTTCTCTTTTTCATCTCTATGCCCTCCCTTAGAATAATGCGCTGTCCGAATCGATCTTACGAACAAGTGCGTTGCTGCCTAAAACGACCAGGAAGCCGACGAATGACTGATAGAAGGATGCCGCTGAGGACATACCGATATTCGTAACACTCGTCATACCGCGGTAAACGTAAGTATCGATGGTCTGTGTAACATTAAACAGAGGACCTGAGCTCATGGGCACCTGAAGGAACAGACCGAAATCCGAATAGAAGATCTTACCGACCGAAAGAATACCTAAGGTGATCATCGTAGGCTTCAAAAGCGGAATGGTGATCTTGAAGATCTGCTGAACACGGGTAGCACCGTCAACTTCAGCAGCTTCATATAAGGAAGTGTCCACACCTACAACCGATGCAAGGAACAGAACCGTATTATATCCGACCGCTTTCCAGGCCTGAATGAATGTCAGAATAAACGGCCAATACTTCGGTTCCTGATACCAACCGATCTCAGTGACACCGAGCGGCTTTAAAATAGAATTGTTGATATATCCGCTTTCATAAGAAAGGAACGAAAATGCCATATATGCAACAATGACCATGGATACGACCTGAGGCAGAAGAAGGATCGTCTGATAGATCTTCTTCAGTGCTTTGCTTCTGATCTCATTTAAAACAATGGCGAACATCACGCCCAGTACCATATTCAGCACAATGAAAAGGACATTGTAAAGAATGGTATTTCTGGTAATGATCCAGGCATCCTTTGTTTTAAACAGGAACGTGAAGTTGTCAAAACCGACCCAGTCACTTTTGAATATGCCTTTGCTGAAATTGATCTTCTTAAAGGCAATGAAAAGACCGATCATCGGAAGGTAGTTATTAATGATCAGATAGATCACGCCGGGGAGAAGCATTAAAAGGAGAACGATCTCGCTCTCTTTCAGCTTTCTCTTTTTCCCGTTTTCATTAATCATTTTGGATTTCATAAGCTTAAAACGGGGGCAGCATTTTCATGCTGTCCCCCCGCCCTTCCATAAAAATATGTGGATGTATACGTCTGCTTAACAGTCAGAAACCATTATTTGTTGTTTTCAGCAACCCATGCATCAAGCTGTGACTGCTTTTCAGCAATATACTTGTCGATGCCGGCTTCCTTCAGAGCTTCGATCATCTTCGGAAGTTCTGTTTCAGGATCGATCGTACCGAATTCAAGGTTGTTCTTGTACTGATCAACTACGTTCTGGATAGCGGAAATTTCATTTGCAACCGGTGAACTGTCGAACATGAAGCCCATGGAACGGATTCCCTTACCGTTCTTGGTGAACTCTAAGGAAGCGGAAATAACATCCTCAGCGCTGCCAGCGGTCGGGGTGGTAATGAAATAGTTGCCCCACATCATAGAGAACGGGCCATTCATGTTGTTGAAGTAATTGGTTCCGTCGATCTGAGTCAGGAAACCGTCAACATTGTTCCAGTCTTCGCCTTCAACACCGTAGTACAGGGTGTTCATCAGTTCGCTGTTCTTGTATAACTCATTCAGGAACATCATAGCTGCGTCCGGATTCTTGGAGGTAGCCGGGATGACTGTAGAGTAGATCAGGTTGGAGCAGACTGCTTCGGACAGAGGAAGAACCTTTGTCTTGACGCCGCTCTTGCGTTCCCAGTTTGCAGCGGAAACATCAGCAGAGTACTCAGTCGTATGGTCGATACCCCATAAAGCGTTGCCGGTCTTGAAGTAGCTGTTCAGGCTCATTTCGGAACCGCTGGTAGCCATATCTGCAGAGATAAGGCCTTCGTTGAACCACTGTCTCATCAGTTTGCAGAATTCTGCAAATTCAGGTGTTTCATAGTAATCGTAAACTGTCCATGTGTCGTCCATCAGAACGCCGATGCCGTCGCCGAGTGCTTCATATTCATCATCGAATGTGCAGACTGCTGTGATACCGGAGAATGTGATACCGCTTCTCAGGATGGAAACGATTTCAGGATTAGCTTCCTTCAGCTGAAGCATAACAGGCTCAAGATCCTCGATCGTGTTGATGTTGGAGATGTCCAGGCCGTATTCGTCAACGATATCCATGTTGATTACAAGGTCATTCCAGGTATGCTTTACAGAAAGCTGCGGAATACCGTAAAGCTCGCCGCCGAATGTCAGAGCGTCCAGCATATACTGGAAATCTGTGCCGATGGCTTCCTTGATATCTTTGCCGTATTCGTCAAGAAGATCGCCTACAGGCTGGATAGCACCGGTAGAGATGTAATCCGGGAAATCTTCATCCATAGCATGCATTAAGTCTACCTGTTCGCCGGAAGCAAGCTTCTGAGTAACAGTATCATTCCATGCGCTGAGGCCGACGATCTCCATGTTTACGTTAACGCCAAGGGGATTCATGATCTCATTGATCTTTTTCGCAACGCGTTCCTGAGCTTCCGTTGCAGGAACTTCCATCCATGTAGCGCAAAGCATGTTGACCTGCTTCAGGTCCTTGCTGCCCTTGTCACCGCCGTCTGCATTGCCGCCGGGGGTGGTGCCGGGCGTACAAGCTGCGGCTGCAAATACCATAGCTGCTGCAAGAAGCAGAACTACTACTTTTTTGAAAGTCTTCATCTTTCTTCCTCCCATACTTTTGCTAAAACATTTTAGCAATTTAGAATAATAACAAGTTCCCTGTCTGGGGAACCCGAATATTACTCTATCATAGTGCTACCGTTTTGTAAATGTTTTTTTTGGTGCTTTTTGACAAAAAGCACTGTCGTTTTTTGAAATATTATGTCATCATTCCAACTCTGCCTGAAAACAAAGGGGGCCGCAGGTTTCCCTGCGGCCCCCAAACGGACAGTCAGTGTTTACTGAACATCTGCATACATGAAGTACTTCATACCGAATACGGTAGAGAAGATACCGGTAGCATAGTCCTTGCACATATAAATGTCGTTGTAGTAGTAGATCGGGATGACACCGTAAGTAGACATCAGGATGTCTTCTGCCTGGTGCATTAAGTCAACACGATGAGCGAAATCGGTGGTGGTACGGATCTCGTCGATGAGTGCATCGTACTCTGCCCATTCCGGAGCTGCGTCAGACTTCACACCGTCAGAACCGCCGCCGTACTGCGGATCGTTGTTGCCGGAGTTGGAAGCGAACATTTCAAGCATGTTGATCGGATCGTTGTAGTCAGCAACCCAGCCTTCACGAGCGAAGTCATAGTTACCGTCTTTACGGTCCTGAAGGAATACGTTCCAGTCCTCGGTCTCAATGGTGATCGTGATACCTGCAACTGCAAGGTCCTGCTGGATAGCTTCAGCGATCTTCTTGTGAGAGGTGCTGTCGTTGATGATGTAGGTGATGGAAAGAGTAGACGGATCTACGCCTGCTTCATCAAACAGTGCCATAGCGTCATCTAACATATCTTCGCCGGTTGCATAAGCATCGTAGTAGGAAACTTCTTCAGTCTTGAAGATGCCGCCGTTACCGTCTGCCATACCTGCGGGGATGTAAGAGTCAGCGGGGATCTGGCCGGTCTGGCCGATCTCTTCTGCGATGAATACACGGTCCATCAGAAGGGAGATAGCCTCACGAACCTTAGCTGCGTTCTCAACGGTCATGCCGTCGAACATCGGGGAATCTACGTTGAATGCAAGGTAGTAGGTACCTAACTGATCAGCGATGTAGAATTCCGGATCATCCATAACTGCCTGGATCTCGTCTACCGGTACGGAATCGATGAAATCAAGGTCGCCGTTGTTGTATGCTGCATAAATAGCGGTATCGTCTGCGGAAAGCATGAAGTCAAGCTCTTCGATGACAACGTTCTCAGCGTCATAGAAGTTTTCGTTCTTGACATACTTCATGGATTCGTCGTGGTTCCACTCTACGCAGTTGTATGCGCCGTTGGATACGAAACCGGCTTCCTGGCACCATGCGCCGGGGTTGGTCTTGTCGGGATCTGCTGCTTCTACTTCAGGCTGATATACCGGGTAGAAAGTAGCGAATGCCATTAAGTCGTTGAAGTACGGGCAGGGAGAAACGAGCTGAATGGTCAGTTCGTAGTCGCCGGTAGCTTCGACTGCAAGAGCGCCTTCATCGTTTCTTGCGATCACGTCGAACAGGTAAGCATAGTCAGCTGCGGTCTCTTCTGCAACTACACGGTTCCAGGACCATACGAAATCGTTCGCTGTCAGAGCTTCGCCGTTGCTCCACTTGGTCTCCTTCAGAGCAACTGTATAGGTGCAGCCGTCTTCGGAAACAACAGGCATATCCGCTGCAACTGCAGGGATCAGAGCGCCGGTCTGATCGTAGGTGTAAAGACCTGCGAAAGAGTTGACTACAAGGGTACCGCCGTCAACTGAAGAGTTGAGTGCGGGATCCAGGAAATCAGGTTCGGAAGCAAGGTTGATCTTTAAGACCTTTTTTCCGTCTGCTGCGGGCTCGTCTTCGCCTTCGGGTTCAGCTTCGCCTTCGGTGTTTTCTTCTGCGGGCTCGGTGTTTTCTTCGACTGCGGGCTCGGTGTCTTTTACTTCTTCAGCAACATCGGAAGCGACATCTTTGCCGCCTTCGTCATTGCCGTTCTTGCATGCGGTCATAGAGAATACCATGACTAACACAAGAAGAAGCGCGACTAACTTCTTTGTCATAATGTTTTCCTCCTCATAGGATTATTTATTAAAGCAGGCCACAAAGTGACCGTTGCCTCTGTCTTTCAGCTCCGGCATTGCCTGTGCGCACTCATCGGTCGCATAGCGGCAGCGTGTCCGGAAGGGACAGCCGGAGGGCATTCTCAGGGGCGACGGAACGTCTCCCTCCAGAATGATACGTTTGGACGCACGCGCGGTCTCCGGATCCGGGATCGGGATCGCGGAAAGAAGCGATAAGGTATACGGATGGACCGGATTGTCATTCAGTTCGTCCGCATCTGCGATCTCCATGATGTGTCCCAGATACATGACGGCGATCCTGTCCGAAATGTGATGGACGACCAGAAGATCATGTGCGATGAACAGATAGGCCACGCCAAGCTTGTCCTGAAGTTCCTCGAACATATTGATGACCTGTGCCTGAATGGAAACATCCAGTGCGGATACAGGCTCGTCGCAGACGATGAACTTCGGATTCACGGCAAGTGCTCTTGCGATGCCGATACGCTGACGCTGTCCGCCCGAGAACTCATGTGCATAACGCATGGCGTGCTCGGCATTCAGTCCGACGAGCTCCATGAGTTCCAGGATCTTTTCGCGGCGTTCCGCCTTTGTTTTATATAATTTGTGCACATCCAGCGGTTCGCCGATGATATCCTCGACGGTCATTCTCGGATTCAGTGAAGAATACGGATCCTGGAAGACCATCTGCATCTGCTTCCGGTACGGAAGCATATCCACTTTCTTCTTTTCGTTTTCGTCGAAGATCACGTCTCCGTCAAAAACGACTCTGCCGCCGGTCGGTCTGTAAAGCTGCAGGATCGAACGACCGACTGTGGTCTTGCCGCAGCCGGATTCACCGACAAGGCCCAGTGTTTCACCGGCCTTCACGGTAAAGGAAACATCATCCACCGCTTTCAACGGGACATTTTTCAGACCCACGCGGACCGGGAAGTACTGTTTTAAGTGTTCCACCTGAAGCAGGTATTTTTCTTCACTCATTACGCCTTCTCCTCCTGATGTTCAAAAAGATCCTGAATGTTCTTCCAGCAGGATGCCAGATGCGTTTCGCTGATCCGGTACTCCTGAGGCACTTCGGAAAGGCAGATCTTCAAGGCTTCCTCACACCGCGGGCAGAACGCACAGCCCTCAGGCATATTCAGCAGATTGATCGGAGTTCCGCCGATGGGCTCCAGCTTCGTCTTCATGTTGTCGCTTCTCGGGATCGAACGGAGCAGACCCTTCGTATATTCATGTGCGGGACGGTAGAAGATATCGTCCGCCGTTCCTCTTTCACAGATGCGTCCGCCGTACATGACCAGGATCTCGTCGCACATGGTCGCGATCACGCCCAGATCATGCGTCACGATGATGATGGCCATTCCGAGCTTTTTCTGAAGATCTTTCATCAGCTCCAGGATCTGTGCCTGAATGGTCACGTCAAGAGCCGTCGCCGGCTCGTCCGCGATCAGGATATCCGGCTCGCAGGCCAGCGCCATGGCGATCATGACACGCTGCCGCATACCGCCCGAAAGCTCATGCGGATACTGTTTCACGCGGCGCTCGGGCTCGTTTACGCCGACAAGCGTGAGCATTTCCACCGCTCTGTCATGCACTTCGCTTCCTTTGCGGTCCGTATGAAGCTTGATGGCTTCCTCCAGCTGATAACCGACCGTAAATACCGGATTCAAAGAGGTCATCGGGTCCTGGAAAATGATCGAGCATTTGGAACCGCGGAAAGACTGCATCTTCTTTTCGTTCCATTTGGTGATGTCTTCCCCGTTGTAGAGGACTTCACCCTCTGTGATCCTGCCGGTGTCCGCAAGGATCTGCATCACGGAATATGCCGTGACGGACTTGCCGGAGCCGGACTCGCCCACGATACCCAGTGTTTTTCCGGGTTCCAGTACGAAGGAAACACCGTTTACGGCCTTGACTTCGCCGTTATCCGTAAAGAAGCTCGTATGAAGATTTTTGACTTCCAGTACATAATCACTCATCACATTCCCTCCTTTACTCAAGCTTGGTATCAAATGCATCTCTTAAGCCGTCACCTAAAAGGTTCAGAGCCAGCACGATAATGCAGATGACCACCGCCGGAATGACCAGACGGTACGGATAGGACTGAAGACCCGCACGGGCTTCGTTTGCCAGAGATCCCAACGAAGGCATGGGTGCATTGACGCCGAGACCCAGAAAGCTTAAATAGCTCTCGGTGAAGATCGCGGAAGGCACCTGCAGCGCTGCGGTGATGATGATGACCGACAGGCAGTTCGGCAGGATGTGTTTTCTTAAGATACGGCCGTTTTTCGTACCGATCGTTTTTGCCGCAAGGACATATTCGTTATTCTTGATGGAAAGGATCTGACCGCGGATCAGACGCGCCATGGATACCCAGTAAAGAAGCGCGAACACGATGAACATGGAGATCATGTTCGTGCCGAGTCTTTCCAGTGAAGAACCTTCGATGAGCGGCTTCAGCGTTTCCTTGAACACGACCGACAGAAGGATGATGATCAGCATATCGGGAAGTGAATAGATGATATCCACGATACGCATCATGATCAGGTCCACCTTGCCGCCGGCATAACCTGCTATGGAGCCGTAGATAATACCGATGATGCAGACCATGACTGCAGCCACGACGCCGACCAGAAGGCTGACGCGTGTTCCGTAGATGACACGGATAAAATAGTCACGGCCGATGGAATCGGTTCCGAAAATATGCGGGAAGAGCTTTTCTCCGGTCTCTTCCATATACTTCTGCTCTTTTGCGGAATATTCGAAGGGTGCCAGATTGGTCGCCTTTTTGTCACGCTTTCCGTTGACGGAAACGATGCTCTCATAGCTGTAGGGAACGATGAGAGGCGCCACGATGATGATGATGATCAGAAGCGCCAGCGCGATCGCCGAGCCCATGGCCAGCGGATTCTTACGGAGTCTTCTCATACCGTCCTTGAAGAAGGTCGTGGATTCGCCCATGACATCCTGCTGCTTCTTCTCTTCCTCCGTGGCTTTTTCAAAATTCGCCGCATTGAAGCGGGACAGATCCACCTGAGCGGATAAAAACTGTCTTTTCTTTAATGTATTCTGTTCATCCATAAGAAAATACTCCTTTCCGCTCTTATTCGAATGTGATTCTGGGGTCAACCAGCTTATACACGATATCTGTCAGAAGATTGGCTACGACCATCAGGATCGCCAGGAAGATCGTCACTGCCATGATCGTGGAATAGTCACGGTTCGTGATCGAGGTAACGAACGAAGATCCGAGACCGCCGATCGTGAAAATATTCTCGACGACCATGGAACCGGTCAGAATATAGGCGACCATGGGGCCGACATAGGTAATGACCGGAATGAGGGCGTTCCTCATGCCGTGCAGGAAGATCATCTTGATGCGCGATACACCCTTCGCCTTTGCGGTGCGGATATAGTCCTGATTCAAAGCATCCAGCATGGAGGTCTTTGTAAGACGCGTGATATACGCAGTCGGATAAGCCGCAAGCGCAATGATGGGAAGCACGTAGTTCGGATCATCGACGGACCACACCGGGAACCATGAAAGCTTCAGACAGAAGACCAGAAGCAGGATCGTTGCAAATACGAATGACGGCATTGCCGTAAACAGCGTGACAAAGAAAACGATCAGCCGGTCGGGAAGTTTATTCCTTGTCAGCGCGGCAATCGAACCGAAGATCAGTCCGGCGACGATCGCACAGGCGGCAGCCAGACCGCCGAGTTTTGCCGATACCTTGAAACGGGAGATCAGATCCGGCCAGATATCACGGAAGGTCTTCATGGAAACGCCCCAGTCGCCCTTCAGAAGGCGCTTCATATAAAGAAGATACTGAACGCCCACGGGTTTATCGAGATTATATCTTTCCTCCAGCACCTTCTGAGCCTGTGCGCTCGTAGCCTTCTCCTTGTTGAAGGGGCCGCCGGGGATCGCATTCATGGCAAAGAACGTGATGGCGCTGACGATCAGTACCGAAAGGATTGCCAAAAGGATTCGTTTGACGATATATTTAACCATACTCCACTCCTCTGTGGTTCTGCTTTTATATGCTCACACCCGCGTGTTTACCAAGCTAAAGCAATAAAGCAAGTCGAAAGATAAATAACAGTATATACAAAACAGACTTCTTTGTCAACCTGTCCGCCCCGGCCGGGATCAGGAAGCCTCACCGCTGTCCTGCTTTGCCGGAGCCCTCAGACAAAACCTGCGGATCTCTCTTTCGATCAGGCGGATGACAAAAGCACCGGCGATCATGACAATAAAAAGTCCGGCAAATACAAGATGCATCTGAAATACGGTAAGTCTGATCTGATGCACCTTCATATAGTTGAAAGCTTCATTGATCAGCACATGATGGATCAGATAGATCTCGTATGAAAGCCTCTGTACCCAGATAAGCACCGGTTTTAAGAAGCCTGTTTTTCTGAAGTACTTCTCCAGAAGAAAAGCCAGATAAAACACGAGAACCGCGAACGTCGAGCGGAAAAGCTCGATATGGACCGCCATCATTTTCCAGTTTTCCGGTATGAACAGACGCATGAAAAGCCATGCTGCAAAGACCGGTACAAACAGAAGCACGCACTTTCTGTCCTCCTGCTTCAGGCAGGTGATCAGAAATGCGCCGGAAATAAAATTGAATGCCTTTACGGAAACACGCGCAACGATGCCGAAATCCTGCGGCAGCAGAAATATGAGCAGAAGATATACGGACATCACCGCTGTCATCGTCACAAAAGGTGCTTTCAGGATCGCCTTCCGGATCAGCGGAAAGACCGCATACAGAATGATAATCGCACCGAAGAACCATTCGCCGATCCCCAGAGAAAACGTCCCGACGGCCCCGTGAAACTGCAGATAGGTATCAAGCCCCGCAAAGGTGAAGATATAACGGAAAAGATCAAGCGGTGACGTAAGATGAAAGGGAAAACTGCCGAGAGAGATCCAGATCCAGACAAGATAGCCTGCGTATGCGATATAGTACGGCACAAGGATCCTGAAAAAGCGGTGGACATAATAGTCTTTGACATTGAACTCTTCCGAAGCGGAAAGCATGAGCCCGGCGCCTGACAGCATAAAGAAAATGCAGACGCTGATCCCCTGAAAATCACACTTCGTCATAAAAGAGGACAGTCCGGGGGATACATGAAAGATATCGAAAGCGCCCAAAGAAGACCTGTAGTGATACAGGATCACGCTCACGAAGGCCAGAAGCCTCAGTATATCCATAAAACAGTATCGTTTCCTATCCGCTGTCATAAACAGAACCATCCTCCATCGTTTCATTGTACCCTTTTCTCTTCCGGAAAACAAGGGCAAAAATCACAAATTGCGGCATATCGGCAGAGTTCACTTGACAAAACGTGAAAATCAGTTATACTTTGAAAGGTAAAGCGTTGATGAGGACAGTAGCGTATCAGAGAAGCCCGAGCGAGGAACGGACGGTGGAAGCGTTCCGGCGGACGGTACGTGAACACCACCTCGGAGCGGCTCTAATACAGCCCGTGATGCCGCGTCAGAGCAGAATGAGGCAGAAGGATATCACTTCTGTGAATAAGGGTGGAACCGCGTGAGTTACTCTCGCCCCTTGCAAGGTCGTCTTGCAGGAGGCGTTTTTTTATTTTCAGCATGACGAAGACATACAAAGCGGAATCATGCGTGAGTACATCTGTTTTCCAGATCACACTGGCTTCATAGGAAGCTTGAAAATTACGGGAGGTAATTATGAAAATCACTTTAAAGGACGGTTCGTTCAAGGAATATGAACAGCCCATGTCCGTCATCGACATTGCAAAAGACATTTCCGAAGGTCTTGCCCGCGTTGCCTGCGCCGGAAAGATCAACGGAGAGACCGCGGATCTTCGTACCGTGATCTCCGAAGACTGCGAACTGCAGATCCTGACTCCCTCCGATGCAGAGGGTGGTCTTTCCACGCTTCGCCACACCGCTTCTCACGTGATGGCACAGGCGATCAAGCGTCTGTGGCCCGATGCAAAGCTTGCCATCGGTCCCTCCATCGCAGACGGTTTCTATTATGATATTGATTTCGCTTCTCCGATCACCCAGGACGATCTTGCAAAGATCGAGGATGAAATGAAGAAGATCGTCAAGGAAGACATTCCGCTCGAGCGCTTCGAACTTCCGAGAGAAGAGGCGATCGCGCTGATGAAGGAAAAAGACGAGCCTTACAAGGTCCAGCTGATCGAGGATCTTCCCGAAGACGCAGCGATCTCCCTTTACAAGCAGGGTGATTTCACCGACCTCTGCGCAGGTCCTCACCTTATGAGCACCAAGGGCGTCGGCAAGGCGTACAAGCTCCTGAACATCGCCGGTGCATACTGGCGCGGCTCCGAAAAGAACAAGATGCTGACCCGTATCTATGCGACCGCTTTCGCAAAGAAAGAGGATCTGGACGCATACCTTACCATGATGGAAGAGGCTAAGAAGCGTGACCACAGAAAGCTCGGCAGGGAGCTCGGTCTTTTCATGATGTCCGATTACGGCCCCGGCTTCCCGTTCTTCCTTCCGAACGGCATGCGCTTAAGAAATGCCCTGATGGAATACTGGCGTGAGATTCACTACCGCAACAATTATGTGGAGATCTCCACTCCCGTCATGATGAACCGTACTCTTTGGGAGACCTCAGGCCATTGGGATCACTATAAGGAAAACATGTACACGACCGTCATCGACGATGTGGACTTTGCTGTCAAGCCGATGAACTGCCCGGGTTCCATTCTGGTCTACCAGAACGAGCCCCGTTCCTACAGAGACCTGCCGCTTCGTCTGGCTGAGTGCGGTCTGGTACACCGTCACGAAAAGAGCGGCGAGCTTCACGGTCTGATGCGTGTCCGCTGCTTCACTCAGGACGATGCCCATATCTTCATTACCGGTGACCAGATCAAGGACGAAGTCTCCCGCATCGCAGCCATCATCAACGAAGTCTATGAGCTTTTCGGCTTTGAATATCATGTAGAGCTTTCCACAAGACCCGAGGATTCCATGGGTTCCGACGAAGACTGGGAAGCAGCTGAAGACGGCCTGAAGCAGGCGCTTGAATCCATCGGCCTTCCTTATGTTATTAACGAAGGCGACGGCGCATTCTACGGCCCGAAGATCGACTTCCACTTAGTCGACTGCCTCGGCCGTACCTGGCAGTGCGGTACCATCCAGCTTGACTTCCAGCTGCCGCAGCGTTTTGAACTGGAATACATGGGCGAAGATGGCAAGAAGCATCGTCCGATCATGATCCACCGCGTATGCTTCGGTTCCGTAGAACGTTTCATCGGTATCCTGATCGAGCATTTCGCAGGTGCATTCCCTACATGGCTTGCTCCTTGCCAGGCAAAGGTTCTTC
>JAZUFC010000337.1:0-9821 GCA_045640465.1 Lachnospiraceae bacterium
CTTTCTCCGCCGCCGCCTTCAGACCTTTCACGCCTGCCTGCGTATTCACGTCCATATAGTTATACTGGATCTGACAGAAATCCCAGTCGTAAGCATTCAGTACCCGGATGAATTCATCTGAATTTCCGTGGAATGAAAATCCCACCTGCCGGACCCTGCCGGACTTCTTCTGCTCTTCGATCCATTCCACGATCCCGAGTGTCTTCAGGCGTTCCCATGCTTCCACATTCGTAAGCATGTGCATCAGATAGTAATCCACATAGTCTGTCTTCAGCCTCTTCAGTTCCTCCGAAAACAGTTTATCCATGTCGCCGGGCTTCTTCACAAGATACTGCGGAAGCTTTGTCGCAATGTTCACCTTTTCGCGGATCCCGAGGTCTTTCATGATCGTGCCGACCGCCTCTTCGTTTCCGGGATACAGATAGGCTGTATCGAAATAGTTGACGCCTGCATCAAACGCTGCCTTGATCTCCGCCTTTGCCTTTTCGACGTCGATCCTTCCGGCTTTCATCGTAAAACGCATGCAGCCGTAGCATAAAATTGTGATCGGATTCTGATAACGGTCATATCTGTAATTCATTGAATACCTCCCGTGCAGAGTGTTCATATAAATGCCTGATAATTCTATCATAGCCGGCAAAATCGATTTGTCAACAGGCTCGGATAGAAACAAAGGCTGAAGATAAATCTGTTTCTGTCTGGCTCTTCCGTCTGCAATTATAGAAAAACCGCTTCTTTTTGTATTTCATTTGCAGTATTCAAGTACTAACTGTACGCATTTCATGAATTAACGCAAAAAATATCGCTGTTTTTATGGTTGTTGCTATATCATTTCAGAAATTCTTATGTTACACCTGAATAACAGCATCTGACCATTTCTGAACGCATAACAGATTACTGCTTTGATTCCGATACGTTCAGATTTATATTTTGTAATCAGATTTGTATTGCATTTTATATTGCGTATTGTATTGCATTATACCAAACAATCAAGTATACTATAAAGGATCCGTACGATGACGTTTATCTGGGATAAAGAAAAAGAGCGAATCAATATTGAAAAGCACGGCATGGATTTTTCAACCGCTGCCCTGGTTTTCGGTGATCCGGACCGTATTGAGAAATATGATTCGTACCATTCCCTTAATGAGGACCGCTATATTACGATTGGAAAGATCCGGGGAACTGCTGCGGTGATCCTGGTCGTTTATACAGAAAGGCGCTCTGCGATCCGAATGATCTCAGCCAGAATTGCGACAAAACGGGAGGAGGAAACGTATTATCATGAGAAAAAACATTGATATCACAAAAGAGGCTTCACGGGAGCAGTATGAAATGCTTCTTCATGCAAAAACACTTCCTGTTCCGGAAGATGATGAATACCCCGGTTTCTCCGAAAATGAGCTTCTTGCATTTCATAAGATATCTGAGGCACGCAGATCCGGGAGGCAGAAACAAACGGTCACGCTTCGTCTCTCTCCTCAGACTTTGATGAAAGCCAGATCACTCGGAAAAGGTTACACATCTGTTTTGAGCCGTATTCTGGAGAAGGCGCTTGAAAATCCGGAAATGATTAAACAGTTTCTTTAATAGAACCATACCACAAAGAGACGGCTTGGCTGATTATTCAGCAGAAGCCGTCTCTTTTTCATCTATGTATCAGGATCTTATCAGATCACCAGTCCGAACTTCTCTTTCAGTACCGTTTTCAGTTCCTCTTCGGGGATCTGAACCACAGTCTTTTCATCGTTCAGGAATTCGGTGTATTCGTTTCCGCTGATCTTGCGGTAGCCGCCGGGCAGGCGGAGATTGACCATCAGCATGCGGGTAAAGCCCGCGCCGGGGATCGCGGAAAACTGGTAGTTCCATGCGTTAAAGTCACCGTTTAACAGCGGGACCGGATTAAAAATAACGATAGGCTGACGTTCTCTTTCATCGCTTCCGTCCGCATTGTAGCCCTTGCCTCTGCCGCGGCAGATCATTTTCCAGCCGCGCTCCGCTTCTTCAGCCCAGTAGGTCTCACCGTAGAAGGTCTGCTTTTCTCCGGAAAGTTCCACCGCAAAGGGTGCCATGGGGCCGCCGTAACCCACGTCACAGAAATAGGTCTTTCCGTCAAGAAACACCTCAATGCCTCTGTGGGAAATGGGACTTAAAAAATCTCTGCCGCCGACCAGACGGCAGCCGACAGACACCGCATCAAAACCGAGTGTTCTGAGAAGCATCATGAAGATCCCGTTCAGTTCAAAACAGTAACCGCCTCTTCTGCGGCTGACGACCTTGTCGAAAAGATCGGCAGGTTCCAGAGAGTTGGCCTTCTGAAGAAGGGCCGGATCCAGATTTTCAAAAGGGACCGTGCACTGATGACAGTACACAAGCTCGTTCAATGTCTCCCGGTTCAGTTCGACCTTTCCGGTAAAACCGATCCTTTTCAGGTATGCGTCCGCATCCGGAACGTTGTCATAAATAAATTCGTACATTATGCCTCCTTTGTCCATCTGCCGGACGAGCCGCAGGGAAGTACCAGTCCGTTTTCACTCACCGGAAGGCCGATCTCGTCGGATGTGACGGTGCCGCCGAATCTCGACTGCACTTCCAGGCTCAGAAGATAGGAAAGGACTGCCGGCGCAAAGCCGGTCGTATAAGAATTGATCAGGAAAAACAGCGGATCGTCCGAAAGGATCTGCGAGCAGAGCTTCACCAGCGGATGTAGTGCATCCTCGATCTTCCAGATCTCGCCTTTCGGACCGCGCCCGTAGGAAGGCGGATCCATGATGATGCCGTCGTATGTGTTTCCGCGGCGGATCTCCCGCTCCACAAATTTCTGGCAGTCGTCCACGAGCCAGCGGACCGGTTTGTCGGAAAGTCCGGAGGAGGCCGCATTTTCCTTGGCCCATTGGACCATGCCCTTGGAAGCATCCACATGCGTCACATTCGCGCCGGCTTCTGCCGCGGCAAGCGTTGCTCCGCCTGTATAGGCAAACAGGTTCAATACCTTTACCGCTCTCCCGGGCCGTCCGTTCCTCCCTTCGATCTCACCGCGGATAAGGTCCGAGAACCAGTCCCAGTTTGCCGCCTGTTCCGGGAACAGACCGGTATGCTTGAAGGAAAACGGCTTCAGATTGAATGTGAGTTCGCGATAGCGGATCTGCCACTGTTCGGGAAGATCAAAGAATTCCCACTCGCCGCCGCCTTTATTGCTGCGGTGATAATGCGCATTCGGATTTTTCCATCCGGCTGCCTTTCTGGAATCCTGCCAGATCACCTGAGGATCCGGTCTGATCAGAAGATAATCTCCCCAGCGTTCCAGTTTTTCTCCGTCAGAGGTGTCGATCACCTCATAGTCTTTCCATTTATCAGCAAGAAACATGTTGTCCTCTTTTACCTTATCAGTTTTTCCGCGCGTTTCATGACCTCGGGAAGAGGCATCCCTTCCTTTGTCCAGGCCATGACCTTTTTCATCGGTCCGATAGCATGCGCGAAGAATTTTTGAAGTCCCGGGCAGAGATAATACTGTCCTTTCTCTCCGTCTTTCGACAGCCCGAAGCGGTCTTTCAGGCACGCGCCGTTGCAGTATGAAAGATACGGACAGTTCCTGCACTCCTTTGTGAGCGCCGTCTCTTTGGAGTTTCCGAAGTCCAGCTGTACCTGAAGATTGGCAAGGTCGGACATATCCGAATCTCCGAAGTTGCCGAGCCTGTGCTCCGGATCCACAAAATGATCGCAGGCATAGACGGATCCGTCCTCCTCAGCGATCACCACGCGTCCGCAGGTCTTTGACATCCAGCAGAGTGCAGGTTCCTGCCCCGCAAGCACATGCGCGATCTCCGCAAAGAACTGCACGTCGCATTTCCCCAGGTCATGCGTGATCCACTCATCAAACACCTGACACAGAAAATCTCCGTACTGCGAAGGTGTGACGGACTCTGCCGTAAGATACCGGTCATGTTCGGCTTCCGTAAAATAAAGATCCGTTCCTTCCGGTCTCTCTGAAGACTCCTCACTTCCCGCATTCGGGATATACGGTCCGGTTTTCTCCGAAGGCTCTTTGCTTCCCGCCTCCGGCCCGTCTTTCTTCACCAGGATCGGAATGAACTGCATCCAGCCGGTCTCCAGATCCCGAGGCGCCCGGTAGACACCCAAAGGATCTTTTACGGTCTCTGCATTCACTGTGCACAGAAGATCCGGGCGGAGGCCGTACTTCTTCAAAGTCTTTACCGCACGGACGGACTTTTCCCAGGTTCCCCTGTTTCCGAGATCTGGACGGTTTGCATTATGGACCGCCTCTGTCCCGTCGATCGAGAGCCCCACATCAAAACGGTGTCTTGAAAGGAATGATGCCCATTCATCATCGATCAGAAGGCCGTTCGTCTGCAGATTGTTCCACGCAGTCTGCCCTTCCTTCAGATACCGCCGTTCCAGCTGCAGAGCTTTTCTGAAAAAGGGGATGCCCGCAAGCGTCGGCTCGCCGCCGTGCCACACAAAAGAAACGGTGGACGAACCGGCCGCCGCCACCGTTTCCCGTATCATTTTTTCAAGAAGTTCTGTCGTGAGGACAGTCTGCGTCTCGTGCGAGGAATACATTCCCTTTTTGAGATAATAACAGTATCTGCAGTTCATGTTGCAGCGGCTGCCCACAGGCTTGACCATCACGACAAAGGGTTGTTTTTCAGACATGGTTATTTCAGGTGTTTGTCAAAGAATGCCAGGCACTTGTTCCATGAATCCATTGCCTGCTCCTGGCGGTACATGGGTTTGTCATAGTACCACATACCATGTCCTGCACCGTCATAGCGATGGAATTCGTACTCTTTTCCGTACTTTTTCAGTTCGGCCTCGGTAATGTCTACTTCTTCCGGAGTGGGCATGTGATCATCGTTTCCGAAGATACCGAGAAGCGGGCACTGAAGATCTTTTGTCAGTTCGATGGGTGCGACCGGACGTGCCGGAGATGCATCTTCTTTCTTTGCGACAACACCGCCGCCCCAGCAGTCCACTGCTGCGTCAACACCGTCAAGTGTGCAGGCTGCAAGGAAGGTATGTCTGCCGCCGGAGCACATGCCGATGACGCCGACTTTGCCGTTCACGGTTGCCTGATTGTGCAGGAAATTCAGAGCCGCCTGCGTATCGCCCATAACGGTCTCATCTGTCGCCGCGCCTGCTTCGCGGGATCTTGCAGAAACCTCTGTGGGAGTGCCATGGCCGGCACGCTCATAGATGTTCGGGCAGAGCACGCTGTAACCGTGTGCCGCAAATCTTCTTGCGGTCTCTCTCAGCCATTCATCCCAGCCGGGCATGTGGGGGATCAGAACGATTCCCGGATGCGGACCTGCGCCGAGGGGACGTGCATAATATGCACGGATATTGTCGCCGTTATAGCCGTTCATATTGATGACTTCTGCGATCTGGCCTTCGTAATCAGCCGTATTGAAACTGTTCCACATAATGATTACCTCCATTAATGATGCACAAAACAACTGCTGCACACATAAACCGAATGTGTAGCTGTTCCGGCAGTATCAGATATTCCGCAGGCGGAGACCTGCATGGATACTGCCGTTATCCGAACAGATACAGTATATCATCTCCTGATAGCTTCCTGCAATCATTTTCTGTATTCTTGCGCAGATCCCGCTCGTTTCCCGCAATCGTTTTACGTTCTCCTGCTCAGGTCACGCTCGTTTCCCGCGATCGTTTTCTATTCTCCTGCTCAGGTCCCGTTCACTTCCCGCAATCGTTTTCTGTTCTCCTGCTCAGATCCCGTTCGTTTCCCGCGATCGTTTTCTGTTCTCCTGCTCAGATAAGGTTTTCTCACGCATTTTTTCCGAAGGACAGCACCACATCCATGGAAAGGCTGTTTCCCGTGCGGTACTTTTCCATAAGTTCCGGTCCGCAGGAATTCGAACCGATGCCTGCCATCTCACCGTCGATGCACAGGATCGTCCTGTCCTCTTCCTGAAGCTCGAAGCTGTGCATCTTCTGTGTCAGCTGTTCCTCCAAATAGTGAAGTGCGCTGAACGAGAAGCCGTGTCCCGATACCGTCAGCGAAGCGCCGCTTTCATTAGACAGCGTGACCTCTTCGCAGCCATAATGAGAGCCGTTCTCCTGAGGCTTCAGATAGTCCTCAAAGTTTTCCGTCACAGTACTCTCAAACCGTCCGAGATAAGAAGCTCTTCTCTTGTCGATGTAACTTTCCTGCGGGCCGTAACCGTAATAGGAAAGCTTCTCAAACTGCTTCTCCATCGGAAGGCGGATGCCGAAACGCGGGAAGTACGGGAAGATCGGCAGCTTTTCGCAATCCATCGAAATACGTATCTCACCGGTACCGCTGATCTCATAATGCGCCTGTACATCTGCATATTTCTGCACAGCCAGCGCGCCGAGGCCGAGATTCGTTTCGATCACAAGGAAGCCCTCTTCTTCCGAAACAGAAGTCTCGTATGTACGGATGCAGAGCTTGTCATAACGGGCCTGTTCCCAGCTTCTTCTGATGTTTCTGTCGTTATCCGTCGGCGCACGCCAGATATGGATCTGTGCAGGCTCTGTCAGGTAGGAGACGTTTCCGTTTACCAGACTTGTGAATGCGCCCTTCGCTTTATTATAAACATAGCGGAAATCGCTGCCGGTAATGACGATATTCTCCCCATCCTCGGTATGATCCGGCGCCTTTTCTGACTCGATTCCGAAGGACACGGTCTCCACCGGAAGGATATACTGATCGAAGCCCAGACACTCCGGCATAAATCCGGCGCCGTTCTTCTGAAGATTCACATAGGTGAACATGATGCTTGTCCGGTCACCTTCCGGAAGCGGCGCATCGATCGTGCACTTAAAGGTCTTGTGAGGGCCGGCGGAAATGTTTTTAAAGCTTCCCCGAAGCAGCGATTCGCCGTCCTGAAGGACTTCATAGGAGATGCCGATATTTCCGGCAAGATCCGTAAAGTCCAGACAGTTCCGGAAAATGAACTGACCGTCGCGCGCTTCCAGAAGACGCACCGGACGGTAGACATTCTTCATTTCCAGCAGGCTCGGAGAGGGTCTTCTGTCCGGATAGACAAGACCGTCCATGCAGAAGTTTCCGTCGTTCAGCTCGTCGCCCCAGTCGCCGCCGTAGAAGAAACGTTCCTTTCCTTCCGGCGTTCTGCCCATCGAAACGGAATGATCGCACCACTCCCAGACAAAACCGCCCGCAAGCTCGTCATACTGATAGAAAAGCTGCCAGTAATCCTCGGGATCTCCCGGGCCGTTTCCCATAGCATGCACATATTCGCAGAGGACCATCGGCTTGTCGCCCTTCTTTGCATACTCTTCCACGGTCTCCACGGGCGGATACATGCGCGAATAAACATCAATGCACGAGTAGTCGAATTTTCCGTTCTTCCGGTCGTAGCGGTTGAAAGCAAACAGATGCTTTGCCGGATACTCGGAGGGCTCATAGCGGTGTGCATAGAAGGAGCCTTCATAGTGACAGAGTCTCGAGGGATCTCTCTTTTTGATCCAGTGCGAAGCTTTTTCAAAGTTTCCGCCATATCCTGCTTCGTTGCCCATGGACCAGAACAGCACGCATGTCACGTTCTTGTCGCGTTCGATATTGGACTCGATGCGGTCGAACATCGCATCATACCAGTCCGGATCATCCGCAATGAGGTAGAAGCTCTGTCCGTTTTTTCCTCCGTACAATGCATCCACACCGTGGATCTCGATATCGGTCTCATCGATCACGTACAGGCCGAGCTCATCCGCCATTTCGTAAAGGAGCGGTGAGTTCGGATAATGAGACGTGCGGAGAGCATTGAAGTTGTGCGCCTTCATCATGGTAAGATCCCGGTACATTTCCTCCTTCGTGACCGCATAACCGTTACAGGGACTGGAATCATGACGGTTCGTGCCCTTGAATTTGATATTCTGTCCGTTCAAAAGAATAACTCTGTCCTTGATCTCGATCTGACGGAGACCAACCTTACGGCAGATGGCCTCGTCCGGAGTTTCCAGAACAAGTGAATATAAATACGGCTTCTCAGCATTCCAGAGCTGCGGCTTTTTCACCTTCAGTTCCAGCGCATTCTTCACGTTTCCGGCCTGAGAGCCCTTTTTGTCTTTTGCATTATTTTCCTGTTCGGAAGAAATGTATTCCGCTTCGGAAACAAGCTTTCCCTCTGCATCGTAAAGCTTTGCGGTGATTTTTGTATCTTTCTGAAGCGTCAGGTCGATCTTCAGCTTTGCTTCCTTATATTCCTTTGAAAATTGCTGGTGAATAAAGAAATCTGCAACCCTCTTCTCAGGCCGCATCAGAAGATACACATCACGGAAGATGCCGCTCATGCGAAGCTTGTCCTGATCTTCGAGATAGGTTCCGTCGCACCAGCGGTACACAAGCACGGTCAGGCGGTTCGTCCCTGCCTGTACATACGGTGAGATATTGAACTCGCTCATGTTGTGAGAGGCCTGCGCATAACCGGCAAAGGCACCGTTCACCCATACATAATGGCAGGAATCCACGCCTTCAAAGACCAAATCCTGCTCAAAGGAAAGCTCCTCTTCGGTGAGCTCGAAGTCACGGATATAAACGCCGCAGGCATTGTCGTCAGGCACATAAGGCGGATCGAAGGGAATCGGATAAAGAACGTTCGTATAGTTATGATATCCGTGTCCGAAGTTCTGCCACACGGACGGCACAGGGATCTCCTCCCAGGATGCCGCATCAAAATCAGCCTCGAAAAAGTTTTCCGGCAGCTGACGGTCATTCTCACGGTAACAGAAAGCCCATTTGCCGGAAAGCAGGCGGAACCGGTCGGACTGTTCGCGCGGAAGCAGACCTGTTTCGGGGCTTCCCGACGGAATGTAATAGGAACGCTTCGGAAGAGTATTGACCCGAAGCGTGTGAATATCTTCATGGTAATGCGGAAGTTTCATAGTTTCCTCCTGAATAGTAAGTGAATGCTTCTCTGAGTTATCGGCCTGTCCTGCCCATCCTCACAGATACGGCGCTGAAATACTGATAGCTGCCGTGTCTGTCATCATATTGCCTTCATACCTGCTGATATGCCAGCTGTCTTCGTTTACCTCACAGTCTCAGCGCTGTATGGAGCGGCATCGCCGTTTTCAGTATAGTCTGTCACAGTCGTAAATTCAACCTGATAAAATCTGTGATCGGCATAAAAATAGCATAATCGCACTTTACCAGGCACAGATCACAGCAGATATTCTGTTTCACCGCCCGTCAACCATGAAAAAAAGATTTTCCTGATGGTCCTGTTCCTCTATGTCTTTTCTCAGCGTTTGAACCGTAGGCGTCATAGAAAGATTACGGTTACAGGAGCCTGATGTAACATTGGAACCGTAAAAGTTGTGGAAGGATTACGGTTACGACAGTCAGATGAAGCATTGAAACCGTAAATTTGCGGAAGCATTACGGTTACGACAGTCAGATATAGCATTGAAACCGTAAATTTGCGGAAGCATTACGGTTACGGGAGTCAAATGTAACATTGAAGCCGTAAAAGTTGTGGAAGGATTACGGTTAAGAAGCCAGATAATATATTGGAACCGTAAATTTGCGGAAGCATTACGGTTAAGAGAGTCAGATGAAGCATTGGAACCGTAAATTTGCGGAAGCATTACGGTTACAGGAGCCAGATGTAACATTGGAACCGTAAAAGTTGTAGAAGGATTACGGTTACGACAGTCAGATGAAGCATTGGAACCGTAAAAGTTGCGGAAGGATTACGGTTACGACAGTCAGATGGAGCATTGAAACCGTAAATTTGCGGAAGCATTACGGTTAAGAGAGGCAGATGAAGCATTGAAACCGTAAATTTGCGGAA
>JAZUFC010000338.1:0-2771 GCA_045640465.1 Lachnospiraceae bacterium
CTGATGCCCTCATCTGCGTACACTCTGACCATTTCCCATTCGGGCTTGGAATTGATGTATTCTGTATAATGCTGAATCTGGCTCTCATAACTGGATGCCTGTTCTTCATTGTCTGTGCTGACACGGCAGTATGCCGCCACACGCAAGCGCTGGATTTCTTCCTTTGCGGCGGCATTGCCTTTTTGCTGTCTGGCAGGTATTTTTATTACGTTCATTTTATCACCCCGATCATACTGTACATATATTCCGCTTGTGCGATTGGATCATCATATTGCATTGCCGGTTCAGCAAGTGTAAATTCTGTATAGACAGGTGGTGCTTTCAGCCGTTTTCCTCTGCTATGCTTTTCGGCTCTGCGGATCAGTTCAGCATTTGCCTTTGAAAATGTCTGTCTGCTGACGATTGCAGGATAAAAGTCGTCACCGATATAACAGAAGTTGCGAATGATACGCTTCACCATGCTGTGAACCATAGGTTCTCCGGCGTTTATCGCCGCATCCCGAAGACTCATACCTGAAATATAGCCGTTAAATATGTTGATGATAATTTCTGCTTCCTGTTCATTCACAACGGCTTTTCCGTCAATTATTCTGTACCCGTACATAACTCCTCCTTCAGTGTCAGTCCGCATTTCAGCCGAAAACCGATGTAGGTTCGGGAATAGACAATAATGCTTTCCACATATTCCGTGAAAGCTTCATCGCTGAATTCTGTCTGCGTTTCGAGTGCTTCGATGAAATGCAGCAGTTTTTCGGTTTCCTTGATGCTTCCGTTCACTGCTGTTTTTTCTTGTGTTTTCAGCATTGTACGGTATTCTTCGTTCTGTTTTTCGATTCGCCTCAGTTCCTGCGTATACATCACGCTGTCAAGAAAACCGCCGACACGGAGCTTTCTGAGTTCCTGTTTTCTGTCTGTATTCTTCTGAAGCTCGGTTTTGATATCCATTATGCTCAGAAGATTACTGTCTGTATCGGAAAGCTTCAGTGCCTCCAGATACGGAGACAGAATATACTGATAGCCGAAAATCAGCTTGTTCAGCATAGTAACAAAAGCCGCCTTGACAGCCATATCCTTTATAAACTTCATAGAACAGGCATCTTTATTATAAAGGTGCGTTGTACAAGCCCACGCAATACCCGAATGTTGTGTCTGCCGCTTGAACTTGCCGCCGCACTCACCGCAGATGATAATACCGGAAAAAGGATATTTCTTATGATATTTGTCGGCGCTTCTTTCGATATTCCGTTCTTCAATATGTTTTTGCAGTAGAAGCTGTACCTTGTCGAATACCTCTTTGCTGATAATCGGCTCGTGATGCTCCTCGGCATAGTAGCGGTCAACTTCTCCGTGGTTGTTGTGACGGCGAAAGCTACTGTCGGTATAGGTTTTCTGGAATGCCGCTGCACCGTAGTATTTTTCGTTCACAAGGATTCCTTTAACCGTTGAACCTGACCATTTTCCGCCCTTACGAGTGGGTATCTTTCTTTTCTCCAGCATCTGTGCGATCTTGTATGTTCCCATACCGCTCAGTGCCGATGAAAAAATCAGACGAATCACATCAGCTTCAGACTGTTCGATGATAAAATTGCCGTTGGCATCTTTTGTATAGCCGTATGGCGGATATCCGAATTTGAAGGTTCCTGCTTCGATTCGCTGCTGTATCGTCCATTTCACATTCTTTGAGATGGATTCTGATTCATCCTGCGCCATACTGCTGAGCATTGACAGGATCAGTTCACTCTCCATACTTCCCGTATCGATATTTTCCTTCTCAAAATAAATCGGAATGTTGTAGGAAAGCAATTCTCTCACAAGTTCAAGGCAGTCTGTGGTATTGCGGGAGAAACGGCTGATTGATTTTGTCAGCACATAGTCGATGCTTCCTGTGCGACAAGCATACAGAAGTGCCTGTAAACCGTCACGGGAGTCTGCTTTTGTTCCGCTGATACCCAAATCGTAGAATACGCCGACATACTCCCAGTCGGAATGCCGTTTGATCCATGTCTCATAATGTGTTTTCTGAGCTTCAAGGCTCTCCTTCTGGTCATCGTTCTCAGTACTGACACGGCAGTATGCAGCCACCCGAAGTTTCTTTTTTACGACGGGTTCCTGTGCTTCAATTTTACGGATGATCATGGCATCACCTCCTTTGTCAGTACACCATATTAACTCTGAGTGCGTGATTTTTCAAGCGTTTTCGGTAATAAGTCTGCAAGCGACGGAGAGAAAGATGCTCGGTTTAACTCCGTTAATTTGTCGCATTCGCCAGCTGTGATTAAATCGTTTTCAAAAAGCAGTCTTGTTAATATCTGCGCTCTGTAATAATTGATTTCATCAATGATTTTCTGCTGTTCCATACTGCACCTCCACTATACTGTTAAGTACCGAACACCTCCAATCGATATGTATGCGGCAGGGAAATCCCTGCCTGAAATAGTATCATTTTTTAGTCAATGTGCCTGTGTATGTGTCATCTCCAATCTGAATCGTTGCGGTCACGGTGGAGTCGGTTGCGGGTGTAGGCGGGACCTGTTCAAACACGGGTGCTTTCTCCTCAACAACCACAGGAGGCGGGAATCCGTTCAGTCCCTTTGTCTTGATGATATCCGGATATTCCACATAGCCGACATCAAGATCAACATTGCCCGTAATGCCGTCCACGAAACCTCTGCTGGAGAACTGCCACAGACCTACAGAGCCACTATAATTGAGCGTACCGCCCCACTCCGCAACCCAGAGGGCATAACGCTTCTGAAGTCGGATCGTAGCCA
>JAZUFC010000339.1:0-6276 GCA_045640465.1 Lachnospiraceae bacterium
ATAAATATCACGAACTGCTGACGCAAAAAAAGAGGCTCCGCCGGATGCGCACTCGCGCGAGAGGAAAATGCCTCATTTGTTTTTATGGCAAATTTGCACAGTTCGATTCATCAATTTATCGCTTTATTTGGATAAAGCGCAGAAAAATTGTTAAACTCTTGACAAGACAGATCAGAAGAAATATATTTTATAAATCTCGGGGGGAGCAGAATATTTTTTGCCCCCAACATCATATTTATCAGGAGGATAAAAAGATGAAGAAAACCAATCGTATCATGAGTCTTCTCCTGGCAGCTCTTCTGGTCGTGTCTCTTTTCAGCGCATGTACCACCGGCACAGGAACAAAGACGAATGCTGACAAGTATCTCGGCGTTATGCTGAGCTCAAACGTCATGTCTCTTGACACAAATCTTGCAACCGACGGCGACTCTTTCGAAGTCATCGCTGACTGTATCGACGGTCTGACCCAGATGGACGCAAGCGGTGCAGCAGTTCCCGCTCTTGCGGAATCCTATGACCTTTCCGATGACGGTACCGTTTACACCTTCCATCTTCGTGATGCAAAGTGGTCCAACGGCGCAGCTGTTACCGCAAACGATTTCGTATTTGCATGGCAGCGTATTGCGGAAGGCCGCGGCGAATATGCTTATATGCTTTCTGACATCGGTCAGATTAAGAACGCTTCCGCGATCATCGACGGCGACGGCGAAGGCAATTTCGCAGACAAGTCCGAACTCGGCGTATCCGCTCCCGATGAAAAGACTCTCGTAGTCGAACTCGAAGTTCCGGTATCCTTCTTCCCCGCTCTGATGTACTTCCCGACCTTCTACCCGATCAACGAGGAATTCTACAATGGTCTTGAAGAAGGCACATACGGCACCAGCGCAAAGACCTTCCTTTCCAACGGTGCATTCGAACTGGAAGAATACACCCCCGGTACCGCAAGCTTCAAGTTAAAGAAGAACGCAACCTACTGGGATGCCGACAGCATCAAGCTGGAAGGCCTGAAGTATCAGGTAGTCCAGGCTGCGGACTCTGCACTGACTGCATTCAAGAACGGCTCTCTTGATATCGCTGTTATCAGCGGCAATCAGGTCGCAAGCGCAAAGGAAGATGCAAATCTGAAGGATAAGTTGAAAGTTACCGGTGCAGGCTATATGTGGTATGTGACCTTCAGCCAGACCGAAAACAATGCAAACGGCTATCTTGCAAATGCAAATCTCCGTCTTGCCATCTCCAATGCGATCGATCGTGAAGCACTGGTTGACAACTATGTCATGGACGGTTCTCTGGCAACCTTTACGGCAGTTCCGCCGCAGTTTGCAGCAAGCTCCACCACCGGTGAAGACTTCTCCGCAGACCAGACAAAGTTCGCCGACTACATCGGTTTCGATACCGCGAAGGCACAGGAATACTTCGAAGCAGCAAAGGCTGAGCTCGGTGTTGATACCTTCGAATTCACCATGGTATACGGCAACAACGAAGGCGATGAAGTTGCAAAGGTCGCACAGGCTATCAAGGCTCAGGTCGAGGAAGCTCTTCCGGGTCTTACTCTGAATCTGCAGGCAATGTCCAAGGCAGAACGTCTGGATAAGATGCAGAACGACAACTATGATGTTGCTCTTACCCGCTGGGGTCCTGACTACGCAGACCCGATGACCTACCTTGGTATGTGGATCACCAACAACTCCAACAACTATGGTTTCTGGAGCAACGCAGAATACGATCAGCTGATTGCTGACTGCACCACCGGCGCATACATCACCGATTACGATGCACGTTGGGAAGCTATGTATCAGGCAGAAGAGCTTGTTCTGAAGGAAGCTGTTATCGCTCCTCTTTACACCAAGGCAAACTCCAACCTGATCGCAGCAGGCGTTTCAGGCGTCGATTTCCATCCGGTAGCATTGAACCGCGTTTATAAGAACGCAGTCAAAGAGTAACTTCCTGCAGTAATGTTCATGCGGGCTGCGGCCCGCATGAACATAAGCATTGAAATTCGTTTATAGCATCGTTTCGGGCATCAGGGAAGGACTCATCCTCTCTGGTGCTCTGTGTGTAAAAAGAACAGAGATAAGGACGGCAGTTTCTCTTTCGGGTATTCCTAAGGGCCGCGGCCCGGCGCGGATACCGGACTCTGAACTGCCGCAGATAAGGACAGAATATGGCTAAGTATATACTGAAAAGGATCGCTGTTTCAGTGCTTACGCTTCTTGTGATCACCTTCGTGCTTTTTGTACTGGTCCGGATCATGCCGGGCAACCCGTTCCCTTCGGAAAGAATGAGTGCGGAGCAGATCGCGAACAAACGTAAGGAACTTGGGCTGGACGATCCGATGATGGTACAGTTCTATCGTTACATGAAAAAGGTCCTGAAGGGAAATTTCGGAAACGGAACCTCTCTTTACAACGGCGCACCCATCAGCACGGTTCTGAACACCTGTATTTCCAACTCTTTCCGGATCGGCGGTCTCGCGATCTGTCTGGGAACGTTTGTCGGACTGATCCTGGGCGTGGTGGCAGCTATCTACAGGGACCGTTTCTGGGATGTGTTCTGCACGGTATTCTCTATTCTGGGCGTATGCGTGCCGTCTTATGTATTCATGATCTTTCTGCAGTATACGCTGGCCTATAAGACTTCGCTTCTTCCGTATTTCTTCGACTCCGGCGCATTTTTGAAGTCCGCTGTCATTCCGGCGGTCTCCTTAAGCCTTTTCACCATGTCAACGATCGCCCGCTTTACGCGGAACGAGATGGTAGAGGTCATGGACAGCGATTATGTGCTTCTGGCAGAATCAAAGGGTCTCTACGGCTCCGCACTGATCACGAGACATGTGCTGAGAAACGCCCTCATCCCGGTCGTTACTGTGCTGGCGCCGCTGATCGTAGACCTTCTGACAGGCGCGCTGGTCGTGGAAAAGATCTACGGAATCAACGGCATCGGAAAGCTGATGGTGGATGCGATCTCCGGTGAAGGTATCGACTATAACTACGTACTGGCTCTCGGTATTCTCTATTCGGCGCTCTATATAGGCGTCATGCTGATCCTTGATATCGTATACGGTGTTCTGGATCCGAGGATCCGTGTTTCCGGTGCAGTTAAGGAGTGACCTATGATGAGTGAGAAAACAGTCTATGTTCCCGTGGATGAGGATTTCGTCCCGGAAAGAACAGATCATATAGAAATTGACAGAAATTTTGCTTCACAGGGCTACTGGAAGGGCGTCGCCGTCCGCTTCTTCAAAAAGAAACGTTCGGTGATCGGACTTGCGATCATTCTGGTGATCGTCGTCTTTGCGCTTCTGGGTCCTGTCTTCTCCGGCTACGGCTATAAAGAGATCGTATCTGTCCGCGTGGACGAAAAGCAGATCAGTGCGACCGGCCTTTCTCCGCGTATTCCGTGGCTTCACAAGCTGTTCGGCGGTGAAGAGTACGGTGATCATTTCGCGAATAAGACGTTTCTGTTCGGAACGGATGATCTGGGCCGTGATCTGTGGACACGTACCTGGTACGGTGCCCGCGTGTCTCTGCTGATCGCATTTGTGACGATCTTTATCGACGTGCTGATCGGTATGAGCTACGGTCTGATCTCAGGCTATGCAGGCGGCATCACGGATAACCTGATGCAGCGTTTTGTCGAGGTCGCAAACAGCATTCCGCGTCTGGTCATCGTATCGGTGCTGGCGATCTTCATGCCGAAAGGCATTTTCCTCGTGATCATCGCACTGCTTCTGACAGAGTGGATCGGCATGAGCAAGATCGCCCGTGCGGAGATGCTGAAGATCAAAGAGATGGAATATGTGCTTGCAAGCCGGACGCTCGGTGCATCCGGCGGTGCGATCATCTTCCGCGATGTGCTTCCGAACACAGTCGGACCGATCATCACGCAGGTCATGTTTTCCATCCCCACCGCGATCTTTACCGAAGCTTTCTTAAGCTTTGTCGGTGTCGGCATCATGCTTCCGCAGTGTTCCATCGGTTCCCTGATCGAGGACGGCTTCAACAATATCACTACGCTTCCGTATCAGATCATACCGCCGATTCTGGTGCTGGCGCTTCTGATGCTGGGCTTCAACTTTATCGGCGACGGTCTGCGGGAGGCGCTCGCTCCGAAGCTTGAGGATATGTAAGGAAGGAGGGAAGCATGGAAAACGAAGTCATTTTGAATGTGGAGAATCTGGATGTTTCCTTCCATACCCATGCGGGCGATATTCATGCGCTGCGCGGTGTGAATCTGGACCTCTGCCGCGGTGAGACCGTAGCAATCGTCGGTGAATCCGGCTCCGGAAAGTCGGTCTCGATGAAAGCGGTCATGGGGCTTCTGGCATCAAATGCCGTGATCAACGGCGGCAAGATCGAGTTCACCTATCAGAAAGAGGACGGCAGCAAAGAGACCGTCGATATTCTGTCAAAAGACAAGAAATGGATCCGCAAGAACATCAACGGACGCCGGATCGCCATGATCTTTCAGGATCCGATGACCTCCCTCGATCCGACCATGCCGATCGGCAGGCAGATCATGGAAGGCATGATCTGGCATTTCGGAACAAGTAAGGAAGAAGCCTGGAACAAGGCGAAAGAGCTTCTGACGGAGGTGGGCATTTCAGACGTTGAAAAGCGGATGCATCAGTATCCGCACCAGCTTTCCGGCGGCATGCGTCAGCGTGTGGTCATTGCGATCGCGCTTGCATGCGATCCGGATCTTCTGATCTGCGATGAGCCGACGACGGCTCTGGATGTGACGATCCAGGCAAAGATCCTGGAACTGATCCTGAAGGTGCAGAAGGAGCGCAACATCTCTGTCATCTATATCACGCACGATCTGGGCGTCGTGGCCCGCGTGGCGGATTATGTCCATGTCATGTATGCCGGAAAGATCGTGGAAAAAGGCAATGTGGACGAGATCTTCTATGATCCGAAACATCCTTATACCTGGGGCCTTCTTTCCGCAATGCCGGACCTCGGAACGGACGATGACCGTTTGTTTACGATCCCCGGATCTCCGCCGAACCTTCTGCATGAGGTGAAGGGAGATGCATTTGCGGACAGAAATATCTATGCATTGAAGGTGGACCGTCTGGCGGAGCCGCCGATGTTTGAGGTCAGCCGGACGCATTCTGCGGCGACCTGGCTTCTGGACCCGCGTGCACCGAAGGTAGAAATGCCGAAGGAGCTCCGCGCCCGTATCGACAGAATGAAGGAGGAGGCAGCAAAAAAACATGATGAGTAAGAATAAAGAGCCCCTTCTTCATGTGGAGGGTCTGAAACAGTATTTCTCCACTTCGAGAAGCTTTACCGTAAAAGCCGTTGACGGCGTGAATTTCGATATTTATCCGGGCGAGACCTACGGACTGGTAGGAGAATCGGGTTCCGGCAAATCGACCATCGGACGCAGCATTATCCGCCTCTACGAGCCTACGGCAGGAAAGATTCTGTTCAAAGGAACGGATATTTCGGGAAAGATGAGCAGAGATACGGAGAAGATGCTCCGTTCCAGCATGCAGATGATCTTTCAGGACCCGATGGCTTCTCTGAATCCCAGAAAGACGATCGGAAACATCATCGGCGAGGGACTGGATATCCAGCATGCATACGCGACAAAGGAGGAGCGCCGGGAAAAGATCGACCGCATTCTTCTTATGGTGGGCCTTTCTCCGGATCATTATGACCGTTACCCGCATCAGTTTTCGGGCGGACAGAGGCAGCGTGTGGGTATTGCCAGAGCACTGATCATGTACCCGGACCTGATCATCGCGGATGTATGCATCTCGGCGCTGGTCGTATCCATTCAGGCGCAGGTGGTCAATCTGATGAAGGATATCCAGCAGGAGACCGGCACGGCGATCCTGTTTATCGCGCACGACCTTTCCATGGTCAAGTATATCTCCGACCGTATCGGCGTCCTGCATCTGGGACACCTTTTGGAGACCGGCACGACGGACGAGATCTTCAACAATCCCGTGCATCCTTATACGAAGAGCCTGATCTCCGCGATCCCGTCTCCGAACCCGGAGTACGAACGGAACCGCGTGGCGCTTTCCTACGACTATGCATCATCAGGCCTCGACTACACGAAAGGTGTGCTGCATCTCATCGAGGGCACGCATTATGTACTCGGCACGGACGACGACGTCGCAGGCTGGCTCGGCTGATCTCCGAGAATGCAGATTTTGTTTATTAAGCGCACAGAAGCTGTTTCGGCAGCTCCTGTGCGCTTTTTGTATATGGCTGCATCTGCCCCCTCCCCCCCTCGCCCGCTTTTTACTGCCATCATTTT
>JAZUFC010000340.1:0-10611 GCA_045640465.1 Lachnospiraceae bacterium
GCGGACCATACGGTCTACGGCATGGCGATCAATATTTTCGCACCGGCTCTGGCATCCTTTATTTACCGTGTATGCTTCGGTACCGGCAGCGACTTAAAGCAGATCACGCTGATGCCCGGCATCGGATTAAAGGGTTTGAAAGATATTCCGTTTTTCGGAGAAATGCTTTTCAATCAGACACCGATGGTCTACATCGCATTCCTTTTAGTCATCGTAACGGCCGTTTTCTTCAAACGTACCCGTGCCGGACTGAGTTACCGTTCTGTCGGTGAACATCCGCAGGCGGCAGCCACACTCGGCATTCCGGTCATCGGCATCAAATATTTAAGCTGTGTGATCTGCGGCGCACTTGCCGGTATCGGCGGCGCGTACCTCACCACCTGCTATTCCAATACGTATACGCAGGGCAATATTGCCGGACGAGGCTTTATTGCACTGGCCGCAGTGATCTTCGGCCGCTGGACGGGCGGCGGAGTTCTTCTGGCCTGCCTGTTCTTCGGATTCTGCGATGCACTGCAGATCCGTCTGCAGCTGGGTTCCTTCAATGTACCGTATCAGTTCTTCCAGATGATCCCTTATGTGGCAACGATCGTTGTACTGACAGTCATCGGTGCGAAGAAGAGCGGTCCTCAGGCAAACGGAAAACCGTACCGGAAGGAACAGCGTTAATTACGGTAATGACCGGGTGACCGGTGATTACAGGCGCATGACGTAAGCGCCTGGAAATATATGCGGCGAAGCCGCGATATCGCTTTTTAAGAGGAGGAAAAACAAAATGAGAAAGTTACTTGCACTGATCCTTGCTCTGGCAATGGTCATGAGCCTTGCAGCCTGCACAGTTACCACACCGAATACTGAAAGCAAGCCCGCAGAAGACACACAGAAGGAAGCTGAAGAAAAGAACGACGAGCCCGCAGGCAAGACCTTCAAGGTTGCTATGATCTGCGATTCCAGCATCAACGACGGCGGCTGGGGCGCTGCATGCTATAACGCAATGGTTAAGGCTGCAGAAGACAACAACTGGGAATACAAGGTAACCGATTCCATCGCACAGAACGAATATTACGAATCCATCGCTGCTTACTGCGCACTGGATTATGATATGATCTATGCTCCCGGCAACCAGTACACCGACGCTGTTCTTCAGGCTGCTGAAGAATATCCGAACATCGCATTCGCTCTTCTGAACGGTGCTGATACCACTCCCGAGAAGGCAGTGAACGGAAACGTTTCCTCTCTTCTTCCGAATGCACAGCAGATCGGTTGGATCGCAGGCGCTCTTGCAGGTTTAATGACCAAGTCCGGCACCATCGCTTTCATCGGCGGTATGGAACTGGATACCACCAAGGGGAAATACGAAGGCTACGGCGAAGCTGCGAAGTACGTTGCTGAAAAGGAAGGCAAAGAGATCAACCTTCTGGACTGCCCGTACGCAGGTTCTTTCGATGACTCCGCAAAGGGTATGGAATTCGCAACCAGCATGATCGACCAGGGCGCAGACGTATTCTTCGGTGATGCTTCCGCAGTTGACTCCGGTGCACGTCAGGCTATCGACGAGTACAACAAGACTGCAGGCGAGATCGCAGTTTACGATATCGGCCAGCCGGCAGACATCCTCGGCCAGAACGAATGCATCATCTGCTCTCAGTGCACAGACAACGCTGCTATGATCAGCGCTTCCATGCAGGCAGTTGAAGCAGGTACCTTCGGCGGCGAGACCCTTTACGGTTCTCTTCAGAACGGTGCTCTGTTCGCAGGCGCTATCTCTGATCTTGTTCCCGCAGAGATCCAGGAAAAGTACAACGCATACCTTCAGGAAATGATCGACGGTACTTTCATGGCTGAATAAGGAATGCAGGCGCCAAGCAAGGGTGCGAAGCACGGAACCTGGCGTGACATACCTTTTGACCCGCCAAAAACGAGAAACGAAGCTTTTTTACAGAAAAAGCGGAAGTTTTGAGTGTTTAAGCACCGCGGGAGTGCAGCACACGAAACGGTGCAAAATCAAGGTTTATATAAAATACCTGACTGAGTGAAAGGTCCTGTCCGAGCTTCGCGCCGGACAGGACCTTTTTTGCGCCGGAGGGGGACATGACCCGGAGGCCATACCTGCTTTCGTACCTGCAAAGTTTTATCCGCTTTGAAAAGGCACTTGAACCCCGTAAGAGTCTGCGACAGGATCTGCCGCAGGGTACACAGCGCGAATGCTCTGCGCTGCAGAATGCATTTCACTTATTATGCGCGCATGATTTTCAGACACAGTGCAGTCCTGTTCTGTCTGAAATGACAGAAAGAATCAGAAAACATAGAGTATTAGTGATCTTGCAAATTTCTCTGTTGGATAGAGTAATTCAGCTCCGTCTGCAATGGGAAAATGGATGAAAAAGCATAGAATATCAATGGTTTTGCAAATTCCTCTGTTGATACGAGCGATTATGCTCCGCCTGCAATGGAAAAATGGGTGCAAACGACATAGAGAATCAATTGTTTTTCAAATTTCTCTGCTGGTACGAGCGATTACGCTCCGTCGGTGATGGAAAAACGGATGCAAACGACATAGAAAATTAACTGTTTCGCAGTTATCTCTGTTGACAAGGGTAATGATACACTGCCGGCGCTGGAAAATGGATGCAAACGACATAGTAAAAAGAGCATTCAGCAGTTTTTCTCTGTCGGACGATGTAAGTCAGGCAATTTTGCGGAAAATACGGATATAAATGATTCTTGCATACAGTGAGACGCCATGATACAATATCGTTATATTTTTCAAAGTATAACGAGGCGAACAGATGAAAAAAGCAGTAGCGTTATGGTTGGTGATCTGTCTGGTGATGTTATCGGGGTGTGAGGCGTTAAACGCGTATCTGCCGAACGAAAACCGGGCTGAGGAGAGTGTCTCTTCTGAGACAGAAAACGAAGAAGCAGAGCAGAACGGGGAAGTTTCAGAGAACGGTCCGGAAGCGGAACACGCGGACGCCTTTCCGATGACGGTCCTGGATCAGGCGGGACGGGAGGTCACGTTTGAAAAGATGCCGGAGACGATCGTCAGCGGTTATTATATTTCCACAAGCGCGATCATCGCACTTGGCATCAAGGATAAACTCGTGGGTATCGAAGCAAAGGCGGGAAAGCGGAACATCTACCGTCTGAGTGCGCCGGAGCTGATCGATCTTCCCAATGTCGGAAGTGCGAAGGAATTTGATCTGGAAGGCTGCATGGCGCTGGATCCGGATCTTGCGATCCTTCCGCTGAAGCTGAAGGATGCAGCGGAAACGCTGGAGGAGATGGGCATCAAAGTGCTTCTCGTGAATCCGGAAAGCAAAGAGGAAATGCAGGAAATGATCCGCCTGATCGCGAAGGTGACCGGTACGGAAGAGCGTGCAGAAGATCTGGAAGCTTTTACGGCAGCAGAAGAAGTGAGACTTTCCTCTCTTGCAGGCGACAGACCGGTCGTGTATATGACGAGCAATTCCGATCTCCTTGCCACTGCCGGCAAGAACATGTATCAGTCGGATATGATCACGCTTGCAGGCGGCACCAATGCAGCAGAGGAGATCGAAGACACCTATTGGGCGAATGTGAGCTATGAGCAGATCCTTGTCTGGAATCCGGATGTGATCCTTCTGGCTGCGGAAGCATCCTTCTCAGTGGAGGATGTGCTGAATGATCCGGCGCTTCAGGAGGTAAATGCGGTGCAGAACGGTAAAGTCTACCTGATGCCTGCAGACATCGAGGGCTGGGACAGTCCGGTTCCGGGCGCGGTTCTGGGCTCCGTGTACCTGGCTTCACTGCTGTATGATGAAGTGACAGAAGAGGAATACAATGAAACAGTCCGCTCTTTCTACGAGACGTTTTACGGTTTCGACTGCACAGAAGAATAAACTGATCTTTATACTGACCGGTGTGCTGATCGTACTGCTTCTGTGCATCAGCCTGTTTACGGGCAGGTATCCGTTTTCACTGCGGGCGATCCTGTCCGGTGATGAAAAGCAGCAGAAGGCGTTTGTCATGCTGAGGCTCAGCCGGACGCTGGCAGCGCTTTTTGGAGGTTTTGTGCTCGGCGGGACAGGCTTTGTCTATCAGACAGTATTCCGGAATCCGCTGGCGTCCCCGGACATCATCGGTGTGTCTTCGGGTGCGAGCGCAGGGGCGGCAGCGGGGATCCTTCTTTTCGGAAGCGGTTTTATGATCACTGCTTTTTCCTTTGCTGGTGCGGTGACAGCGGTGCTTCTGGCACTTCTGATCGCGTCTGTGGACCGGAGCGGAAAAAAGAGTTCCATCGTTCTTGCAGGCATTGCTGTGCATGCACTTTCGCAGGCGGTTTTGATGGGCCTGAAGCTGATGGCGGATCCTGAAAAACAGCTTTCTGCGATCGAGTTCTGGATCATGGGAAGTCTTGCCGGGATCCGCATCACGGACATCGGCTGGAATCTTCTGATCTGTGCAGTCTGCATGACAGCGCTGTTTCTTCTGCACAGACAGATCCTGCTCCTTTCCGCAGAAGAAGGGGAAGCGCGGATGCTGGGCGTGAACGTCGGAAAGGTCCGGCTTCTGGTACTGATCCTTGCGACATTTGCTGTTTCCGCAGTGGTCAGTCTCACGGGACTCATCAGCTTTGCGGGACTTCTTGCTCCGCACGCGGCAAGGCTTGTGACAAAGGATAACCGGCCGCGGACACTTCTTCTGAGCAGTCTGTTCGGCTCCTGCATCCTTCTTCTTGCGGATATTCTGGCAAGAAGTCTGGCAGCGACGGAGCTTCCGGTCAGCATCTTTACAAGCCTCATCGGAGCGCCGGTGCTGATCCTTCTTGCGATGAAAAAAGGAGAAGAGTAAAGCAGCAATTCCCCGGATCTTTCCGGAATTGTACCTTCCTGCAGTAAAAAGGGAGAAGAGTAAGGCTTCTGCAGAAGTTCCTTTGGATGAAGGTTTCCTTTTCTGAAATGGAAAAGAGTGAAGAATATAGTATGGATGATGTGAAAAGTCTGAAAAACAGAAAAGTCAGAGCAGACGATAAGGCAAGAAACGAAACAGACGATACGCTCGAAGTTCCTTCGGACGAGACGGACGGCAGGACAGCTGAGGAATGTGTAGACAGGGAAAAAACTTTCCTTAACGTTCGTGATCTGTCTGCAGGCTACGGGAAAAAGGAGATTCTTTCGGGAATCTCTTTTTCTGCAGCTGCAGGGGAGATGATCGGTATCATCGGAGAGAACGGCTGCGGGAAAACAACGCTTCTGAAAGCGCTTTGCGGCATTCTTCCCTCGGAAGGCGAAATCTTTCTGGACGGATGCGATCTGAAAAAGCTTTCGGTGAAGGCACGGGCACGGCTCACCGGCTACATCCCCCAGAGAAGCGGCATCTCGATCTCCGTTTCGGTGAAGGATGCGGTGCTGATGGGACTGAATCCGCAGCTTTCGCTTCTTCAATATCCGGGCGATCAGATGAAGAAACGCGCGGACGAAGTGCTGAAAACGGTCGGACTTTCGGAACGCGCATCGTCAGATTATCAGGAACTCAGTGAGGGTCAGAAGCAGCTCTGCATGCTGGCGCGGACCCTGATCTCCGGCTGCAGGCTTCTTCTGCTTGATGAGCCGGAAAGCGCGCTGGATTTCGGCGGACGCTACCGGATGATGGATCTTCTGAAAGACTGTGTCCGTCAGGCAGACGGCATTGCACTGCTTTCGCTTCATGATCCGGTCCTGGCGCTGTATGCCTGTGACCGGCTCCTGATGATCCGTGACGGAAAGCTTTGCGGAACAGTCATGCCTGCAAAGGAAAGTGAGGAGGCGATCGCAGAAAAGTTTTCGCTTCTGTACGGGCCGGTCAGTGTACACCGCATACCGGATCGTCAGGGAATCCGAAGACTGATCCTGATCAGAGAGGGGTAACAAAACTCAGTGACCGGAGTCTGTATACCGAGCGATCTGAAAGGGATAAGAAGGAAACGATGACCGGAGTCTGTATACTGAGTGATCATTGGGGGGGGACAGTATGAGATCAGTGACCAGAGTTTATATTCTGAACGAACAGGGAGAGAAATTCTTCGGGGAAGGACCTTACCGGCTGCTTCGCCTCGTTGAGGAGGAAGGATCGCTTCTTCAGGCCGCAAAAAAGATGGAGATGGCATATTCCAAGGCAGTGCGGATCCTGAAAAACGCAGAGGCTTCTCTCGGCTTTCCGCTTCTTCACCGGATGACCGGCGGAAAAAGCGGAGGCGGCAGTACGCTCACGGAAGAGGGACGCAGCTGGGCTGACAGATATGAAGCATTCCGCGATGCCTGCACGAAGGCGAATGAAGCGTTCTTTTCACAGTATTTCGGATTCCGTTGCGGCTGTGTGATCATGGCATCCGGCCTCGGAAAGCGTTTCGGGGGAAACAAACTGATGGCGGAGTTTCAAAATCAGCCGCTGATCGGCCGGATCCTGGATGCGACGGACGGTCTCTTCTCCAGCCGCGTTGCGGTCACACGAAACGAAGAGACGGCGGCATACCTGAAAAGCAGACAGCTTGACACGATCCTGCATACGCTTCCCGGCCGCAATGATACCGTCCGGCTTGGGCTTGAAAAGGTAATGGAAACAGATGTTTCAGGCTGCATGTTCTGCCAGGCGGACCAGCCGCTTCTGAGAAAGGAAAGCATAAAAAAGATCCTCGCCTGTGCGGAAAAAGAACCGGAATTCATCTGGCGGCCGGAAGCCTGCGGGGAACCGGGCTCGCCTGTCTGGTTTCCGAAGGCCTTCTTTCCGGAGCTTCTCGCCCTGCCTGAGGGAAAGGGCGGCGGCGCCCTGATCAGGAAGTATCCGGATAAGGTGCGTACCGTGAGCGTGGAGGATCCGGAAGAACTGCGGGATGTGGATACAAAAGAGGATCTGGAGAGAATGGAAAAAGTCTGCGGATCAGAGAGTGTCTGACAGCATGAAAAGCCTGCGGATCAGATAATCTCTGAAAGCATGGATCATAAACAGGAATGACAGCGGCATCGCATTGAAAAATTGCGGTGCCGCTGTTATAATAATGATGAAATAATCCAAGCAGATGGAGATACCATGACTTATCAGGATAAACTAACGGAAAAATTCATGCGGTATGCCGCAGTTACAAGCCAGAGCGCTGCCGGCCGCGATCATGTCCCGAGCACCGAAGGACAGCGGGAACTGGCGCTTCTTCTGAAAAATGAGCTTGAAGAACTCGGCCTTTCGGATATTAAAATAAGTGAGAATGCTGTTGTGACGGCTCATCTTCCGGCAAGGCTTCCCGAAGGGCATGCCCCGGTACCGAAAGCAGGCTGGGTCACACATCTTGACACCGTTGATGCGAAGGCGTCGCCCGATATTCATCCGGTCATGATCCGCAGCTATCCGGGCGGCGATATCTGTCAGAATCCTGAAAAGGATCTGTGGATCCGGACGTCCGAACATCCCGAGCTTTTGGCGTACATCGGTCAGGATATCATCGTAAGCGACGGAACATCGGTCCTCGGTGCGGACAACAAGGCCGCTGTGGCAAATGTCATGACAGCGCTGGAGATCCTGAAGGAAGAGCCGGAACGGTATCACGGGGATATTTATGTTGCCTTTGTTCCGGATGAGGAGGTCGGGCTTCTCGGAGCGAAATCAATGGATCTGAAGGATTTTCCCGTCGATTTTGCCTATACGATCGACTGCTGTGAGCTTGGTGAAGTTGTCTGCGAGACCTTCAACGCCGGGAGCGGACTAGTGAAGATCAAAGGCCGGACAGCGCATCCGATGAACAGCAAGGGCAATCTGGTGAATCCCTGTGTTATCGCAACGGACCTTGTGTCCATGTTTGACAGGACCGAGACACCGGAATGCACCGAAAAGAAGGAAGGCTATATCTGGGTCACCGGTATCCGGGCGGATTCTCTGTATGCGTCGGTCGATCTGAATATCCGGGATCACGATCTTGGAAAATACGAAGCGAGGAAAGCCTATATCCGAGAAGCTGTGGAGCTTCTGAAAATGAAGCATCCGAAGGCGGAGATCTCGCTTGAACTTACGGATGTTTACGGAAATATTGCCGATGCGGTCACCGAAGAAAACAGCCGGTGCATCGACTATATCTACCGGGCGATGGAAGCGCTTCACATCGAACCGAAGCCCATTGCCATGCGCGGCGGGACCGACGGTTCCTGGCTTTCAAAATGCGGCATCCTTACACCGAACTATTTTACCGGAGCTCATAATTTCCATTCCACCGCGGAATTCATGCCCATGGATTCGGTGGAAAAGTCGCTCCTGATGACTTTGAAGCTGATCGAACTGATCGCAGGCTGATACGATATATACAAAAAAACGTAACGATTCATTCAAGCGGAGGATATTATGGAAGACGGTTACAGCGAATATTCCGTATTTACGGTCACAGACAAAAACGGAAAAGAGATCGAGCTTGCGGCGGTCGAAGAATTTGAATTCGATCATAAGCAGTATGTTGCGGGCGCAATGATCGTCGGAGACGAGATCAATGTGGATGAGGTGTATATCTACCGCGCAAAGATCACGGACGGAAACATCGAAGCGGAAAAGATCACGGACCCGAAGGAATACGACCGTGTTACGGAAGCTTATCTGGAATTGGAATGAACCGGGCGTTCGGCTGTGAACGCCGCATGACGGAATATAACAGCAGCTTTCGGCTGTAAGAGTACCGGCAGAAAAAGTTTTGGGAGGTAGTATAATGGCAAAACTGAGATTCGGTATCATCGGCTGCGGAAAGATCGCGGCGAGGTTTGCACGGGCGATCGCAGGATCGCAGGACGGAGAACTTTATGCATGTGCGGCAAGAGAGCTGGCGCGTGCGAAGGAGTTCGGTGAGAGATTCGGGGCAGAGAAGTGTTACGGATGCTATGAGGAGCTGATCAATGATCCCGCGGTCGACTGCATCTATATCGCGGTCGTCAACACCGCGCATGTACCGGCCATTAAGCTGTGTATCGCAGCACATAAACCGGTGATCTGTGAAAAGCCGATGTTCGTTCAGTCGGACGATGCGGATGCGCTGATCGAATATGCGCGTCAGGAAAAGACGCTTCTTGTCGAAGCGATGTGGACACGGATGCTCCCGGCATTTCTGAAGGCGAAGGAGTGGATCCGCGAAGGCAGGATCGGCGAAGTCCGTCTGATGACCGCAAGCTTCTGCAATCATGTGGTCTATAACGAGCAGTCAAAGAATCACCGGATCTTCGATCCGTCCACTGCGGGCGGTTCGGTGCTGGACGTCGGTGTCTACGTATATGAGTTCTTCACGGGAATCATGGGCGAGCCGCCTGTAAAGTTTACCGGCCTTCAAAAGATGCATCAGACCGGTGTGGACGAATCCACGTCCATGACGCTGCAGTTTCAGAACGGTGCGCTTGCAGTCGGATTTTCTTCGATCGGCGCAGGGTTCCCGGACGATGCGGTGATCTCCGGACCGGACGGCCGGATCTTCCTTCCCTCTTTCTGGCATGCACGCAGGGCTGAGCTTCAGGACATGAAAGGCAATGTGCTGGAGACTTTTACGGACGATGTGGAGGAAGGCTTCATCCATGAGGTGAATCACTTTACAGGTCTTGTGAGAAGCGGCGCACTGGAAAGTGAGCTGATCCCTTTAAAGGATACGGTCGATTTTATCGAAAAGATCAGGACCTGTAAGAGTTTGTGAATATACAGAAAGAAAGAGGGGCAGCCACGCCGGCTGCTCCTCGCGTAATAATTGCAGTATCCAGTTGAATCAGTCAAGCTAAAGAGGTACTATTGTATTCCTGAAGAAACTCATTGATCAGTTGGTCACGAAAAGCCTTGTCGGTTGCCGCTTTTTGAAGATCATCAGTACGACCCTGGGAGAAAAGAACGGCGATCAGCTGAGCCATCTGTTCCTGGCCTTTTTTCATACCATCTTCAAAGCCTTCTTCCAGCGCATCGCGCCTGTCGTGCCTTCTTTGTTCTTCTTCATTGTAGCTGAGCATATAGTATCCCATGACCTGACCTCCGTATTTTCTGAGAAAATCCTGAAGGATGTTTTCTTCGATACATCTGCTGATGCAGGCCCTGATGGCCTCTTCGCGCTTGATCGATCCTCTTTCACTTATCATAACACTTTTTTTCATTTCCGCAATAAAGAATGCGTATTCAAAAAGAATGCGGCACTGTGACAGAAGTTTCTGATTGTGTCCGTGGTTGATATTGAGAAGGGTTCCGGTGAATTCGATACCGCTGTCTTTTGACGGATCGGTAAACGAATCTGAAAGCTTCAGTGTCTGAACGTCAGGACAGGGATCATTTCCGTTGTAGAATACATAATACGACGGTGTTGGAAGTTTGATCTGTTTTCTGCCGTAACGGTTGAATTCGTTTTTGGTAATGTAATTGTCGATCAGCCTGCTGTAATAGATGAGTCCTCTGATCGGCATGTTCGGTGAAAGAGTGCTCTGGTGCTCAATTAGAGTCATTTCATAGTTGATCATGAACGAAACATCGTTTCGATAACCCATATAGACGACGTCTTCAAGTGTAGTCAGTTCCAGGTCATCGACGTCCTCATAGTGGGAACCGTTCAGCGCATTGTATAACGAGAGTGTGTTTTCTTTATACTCTTCATTGGAGAAGAGC
>JAZUFC010000341.1:0-19583 GCA_045640465.1 Lachnospiraceae bacterium
GGAAAGTGCAGCAGAAAACAAACCGCCGGAGCGATCCGGTAAGGGTGAAACGGCAGGGTAAGAGCCTACCGCGCCGGTGGCAACACAGGCGGCAGTGTAAACCCCATTCGAAGCAAGACCAAAGCGTGAGGAGAAAGGCGGCCCGTCAGCTCACAGGTAGGTTGCTTGAGCCTGCCGGCAACGGCAGGTCTAGACAGATGATCATTCTCGACATAACCCGGCTTACAGCTGTACACCTTTTTTATAACAGGGACGGAAGTCTGAAGCGGCATCAGCTGCCGCACAGATCCCGTCCCTGTTGTGTTCCGGGAAGAAGCCGATTCTTGCCAAATGAATGGATGTATGGTAATATATGATATCAGGGTCAAAAGGCGGAAGTTTCGAGTGTTCAGCACCGCGAAAGTGCATCGCACGAAGCGTTGTGATATCAAAGTCTGATGGCAAAAGGTCGAGCACCCGGCGGAAGCCTGCTTCCGCGAGGACGGAAAGATCTTATTGACCCGCAGATGTTCAGATAAGGAGTGATAGTATGTGTCCGGTCCTGTTTTCTATCGGTGAAAAATATCATGTGTACGGTTACGGCCTGATGATGGTCATCGGCATCATATCCTGCTTTTTCTTTGCTTATAAACGGGCAAAGACATACGGGATCGATCAGGATGTGATGATGAACGGTTCCATGTACGGAACGATCCTCGGCCTGGTCGGCGCGAAGCTTATGTACTGGATCGTTTCTTTTAAAGATATCGTTGCGGATCTGAAAGAGGATCCGAAGAATCTGATCGGTTATCTGACCGGCGGCTTTGTCGTATACGGCGGTCTGATCCTCGGGATCCTTGTGGCGGTCTGGTATTTCAAGCTGCATAAGAAGGGGACGGTCATGGACAAACTGGATCTGGCGGTTCCGTCCATTTCTCTGGCTCAGGGCTTCGGCAGACTCGGCTGCTTCATGGCAGGCTGCTGCTACGGAAGACCTGTACCGGCAGGCGCATGGTACGGGATCACATTCCCCTACGGAGGTTCCGCGCCCGCAGGCGTGAGTCTTTATCCGACACAGCTCATGTCCAGTGCGGCGGATTTCCTTTTATGCCTGCTTCTCTGGTATCTGACAACAAAAGAAAAATTCAGAGGCGAGATCGTGAGCCTTTTCCTGATCCTTTACAGCGTGGGCCGGTTTATCATCGAACTGTTCCGCGGTGACATAGAGAGAGGCTATGTGGGCTCCCTTTCCACGTCTCAGTTTATCGCGATCTTCATTTTCGCGGCAGGCGTCGCTCTGTTCCTTGTTATGAGAAAGCTGAATCTTTCTCCCCTGAAGATCGGCGGCTATCCGGAGAAGGAAGAGAAAACTCCGGCAGTGGAAAAAGAAGCATAAGAAAGCTGCGGAATAAGCAAACAGACCCGATTGACAGACCGAAAGACATCATGCGTATATGACAGAGAAAAAAGCCGGTCCGGTTACGATCAAACAAGCGGCGGGATCCTTTCGTGAAGGTCCCGCAAAAGGAGAGTTTTGTCTTACAGGATCCTTGAATACGATGCCGGTCTGAAACCCTATGAGGAACAGATCGGTCTTCGCATACAGTCTTATGAAAAGAAAAAAAAGGAGCTTACCGGCGAAGCGCAGTCTCTTTCCGATTTTGCGAACGGAGCCTTCTATTTCGGATTCCACAGGACTCCGGACGGAGGTGCGGTCTACAGAGAATGGGCACCCGGTGCTGACCGGATCTGTGTCGCCGGTGATTTCAACGGCTGGGACAGAGAAGCAGACCCCATGCAGCGCATCGGAAACGGTGTATTTGAGATCCGTTTCCCGAAGGAGCATGCACCGGAAAACGGGCAGAATCTGAAGATCTATGTGGCTTCGGGCGGTACCGTGTCCGAGCATATTCCGGCTTATGCACTCCGTGTGGTGCAGGATCCGGATACAACTGTCTGGTCGGCGGAGGTCCTGTATCCGGAAGCCTACGAATGGCATGATCAGGATTTTACCGTAAACGTTCCGCCGGTGATCTATGAGTGTCATATCGGCATGGCGCAGGAGTCCTACAAGGTGGGATCCTACCGCGAGTTTACGGAAAACATCCTGCCGAGGATCCAAAAAGACGGTTACAATACGATACAGATCATGGCCATCATGGAGCATCCGTATTACGGATCCTTCGGCTATCAGGTCTCAAATTTTTTTGCTGCCTCCTCCCGCTACGGGCGTGCGGAGGATCTGAAATATCTTGTCGATACCGCGCATCAGATGGGGATCACGGTCCTTTTAGATGTTGTTCATTCTCATGCGGTCAGAAATACCGCGGAGGGACTGAACGGTCTGGACGGGACGGAATATCAGTATTTTCACGAAGGCGAGCGCGGCGAACATCCCGCGTGGGGGACGAAGCTGTTCGACTACGGAAAGAACGAGGTCCTTCATTTCCTTCTGTCCAATCTGAAGTTCTGGATGACGGAGTATCATTTTGACGGCTTCCGCTTTGACGGAGTGACCTCGATGATCTATCTCGATCACGGACTCGGGACTTCCTTTGAGACCTATGATCAGTATTTTTCGGACAATACGGATACGGAGGCTCTGACTTATCTGACGCTTGCAAACGAACTGGTCCATGAGATCAGACCGGATGCGCTCACGATCGCCGAGGACATGTCCGGCATGCCCGGCATGTGCATTCCCGTTTCTGAGGGCGGCATCGGCTTTGACTACCGTCTGGCGATGGGGGTTCCGGATCTGTGGATCCGGACACTGAAGGAAAGCCGGGACGAGGAATGGGATCTCTGGCAGATCTGGTACGAGCTGACGAACAGAAGACCGCATGAAAAGGTCATCGGTTATGTGGAGAGTCACGATCAGGCGCTTGTCGGTGACAAGACGCTCATGTTCCGCCTCTGCGATCAGGAGATGTACTGGTCGATGGAGAAGAAAAAGCAGGATAATCCGGTGATCGACCGGGGGATCGCGCTTCATAAAATGATCCGTCTTCTGACCTATTCGCTTGCCGGAGAGGGTTATCTGAACTTCATGGGAAATGAGTTCGGGCATCCGGAATGGATCGATTTCCCGCGGGAGGGGAATCACTGGTCCTATCATTACTGCAGAAGACAGTGGTCGCTTGCGGATGATCCGTCTCTGAAATATGAATGGCTCGGAAGCTTTGACAGGGATATGCTTTCCTTCGGCCGTGAAGAACGGCTCTTAAAGCATCATGCATACAATCTCTGGGTAAATGAAACGGACAAAGTGCTGATCTATGAAAAGCACGGCTGTATCTTTGCCTTTAATTTCAGCCCGACCCGTACCTTCAACGGATATTTTATCCCCGTAAATCATGAGGGACGGTATCAGGCAGCTTTTTCCACGGACAGCCGCACGTACGGCGGTTACGGAAGAGCGGACGAAACCTATGTATATGAAACAGAACGGCTTCCTCTGGGAAGAGCAGGCTTTCTGGCCATGCTTCCCTCCAGATGCGCCGTGGTATTCCGGAAGGTATGATAAGAACAGGTAAGAAAGCGGGAGCGGTCCTTCTGAGCCTTCTGCTGCTGACAGCATCTGCCTGCGGCGGTGAGGACGTGAAAAACACCATACATTTTGCGGATCTGACAGAGGAGAGCATCCCCTGGGAGACCCGTGTGGAAGTGAGCGTTTCCGTACCCGACGGCGAGACGGTGATCCCGACCATCACGGAGCAGCCTTATACGCCGGAGATCGATCTTGCCTTTTTTACGAATCTCGGCATTATCGATGAGTCTGTTCAGGTCGGCAACATGAGAGACCGTCCTTCAACGGACGGCAATATCGTCGGACGTTTCTATCCGAATACGGGAATGGAGGTCCTGGACGGTCAGAACGGCTGGTATCATGTGATCTCCGGCGGGATCGAAGGCTTTGTTTCCGCAGAACTTGTCAATACGGGACAGCTTGCGCTCGATCAGGCGTTTCTGCATGAGAATGTCTGGGTCTGCGTCACGGCAGCCAGCCTGAATGTGCGGATGGAACCTTCCACGGATACCGGCATCGTGGCACGCGTGATCGAAGGACAGACCTACCGTATCGTCGGTGAGTCCGGAGATTTCTACAAGATCACGATCGGAACGGAGGAAGGGTATATCGCCAAGGAATTCTGCAGGGTCGGCTATACGGTCGCCCAGGCGGAGAACTGGAATCAGCTTGCCAATATCGGCGGCACCGCTCAGAAGGTGATCGCATGGGGAATGCAGTATCTGGGCCTTCCTTATGTGTTCGGCGGGGAGAGCATGGCAACGGGCTGTGACTGTTCCTATTTTTCCGGCATGTGTATTGCACAGAGCGGCATACACATGAGCCGCACATCCAGAGAGCAGGCTGAGGGCGGAACACCTGTTTCCTCCATGGCGGAAGCACGCCCCGGGGATCTTCTGTTCTATTCGTCGCACGGAACGGTGATCGACCATGTGGCGGTCTATATCGGAGACAACAAGATCCTTCACGCGGCCCAGTCGATCGGCTGCGTATCGATCAGTGCATACAATTACTGCGGTCAGCCTGTGGCGATCCGCAGATATCTGAATTGACAGGAAACGGCAATGGAAGTAAAAAAGAGCAATTTCCAGAGATTACTGGAGAAAATATGTGAAGAAGAGGATATCCGTCTGGAGAGCTTTTCCTATGACTGGGCGCACAGACTGACAAAGGACGGCCGTCAGATCTTTCTTGTCGGCTACCAGTTCCCGCTGAACAATGCTTCGGCGAAGGAACTCTGCCAGGACAAGGCACTGACGTACGGCATGCTGACGGATGCAAAGATCCCCGCCGCGGTGCATATCTTTCTGCCGACGCAGACGTCAAAGTCCGTTTTGAAGCGGGATGATGAAGAGGCGATCATTGACGGGCTTTTAAAGAGCTGCGGCGAAGTGGTCTTAAAGGACAATTCCGGAACCGGCGGAAACCGTGTGTATCGTGTAAAAGAACTTCCGGAAGCCATGGAGCTTCTGGACAGGCTGTGTGAAGGCTCTCACGGAGCGGCGCTCTGTCCGTTTTACGAGATCGAGGAGGAGTACCGTGTGGTCATGCTGGATCATGAGCCGCAGCTTGTGATCCGGAAAGAACGGAAATCGGAGATCGATGAGAACGGAAACAAGCATTATCTGAACTGGAAGCATAATCTGGGACAGGGAGCGACAGGCTTTCTGATCGATGAGGGGGATTTTCTTCCGGAGCTTTTCGATATCGCGAAAAGAACGACGAAAGCCCTGAATATCCGTTTCTGTTCGGTGGATATCGTCAGGGTTTCCGGGAAATACATGGTGCTTGAAGTGAATGCGGGCGTGATGATGGAGCATCTGTCCGGTCAGAGCCCGGAGTATTTCGAGCGTGCCAAAGGCGTGTATAAAAAGGCGGTCCTCCGCCTGTTTGATGAGGCTTCAAGAGGAGAAAAAGCATGATCGATTTTGAAGAGGAACTGAAAAAGTTCAAACCCAGCCTGGAGATCGGAGAGGCGGAAGACGCAGTGAATGCCGATGATGAGCAGGATATGGTCGATCTGATGATCGAGCTGATGCAGCAGCGGAAGAACCTCTAAACTAATTTCGCGGAGAAACAGTTCATGAATTGTTACAGATGCAATGCAGTACTGGATCTGAAGAAAGAGACCTGTACCAAATGCGGAACGGACGTGCGTTTTTTCAAGAAGATCGTATATGCCTCGAACCGTTATTACAATGAAGGCCTTGTGAAGGCTCAGGCCAGGGACCTTTCCGGAGCGCGGGATGCGCTGAAGATCAGTCTGAATCTATATAAAAGGAATACGGATGCCAGAAATCTTCTGGGACTTGTGTATTATGCCATGGGCGAATCCGCGGAAGGCCTCAGACAGTGGACGCTTTCGAAGAATCTGACCAAAGGGCAGAATATCGCAGAACGCTTCATCAATACCATGCACCGTAATATGCGCGACATGGATTCGGAGGCGCACGGCATCCGCAAATACAATCAGGCGCTCGGCTATGCCAGAAACAATGCAAAGGATCTGGCGGCGATCCAGCTGAAAAAGGTGGTTTCCGTTCATTCCAACATGACGAAGGCCTATGAGCTTCTGGCGCTTCTCTATATGGACGACGAGAAATACGAGCAGGCCAGAAAAGTTCTGAACAGATGTCTGGAGGTGGACCGCGGAAACGTTTCGGCGCTTCATTATCTGAATGAGCTGGATGCCATGGAAGGCCATGCCGGTATCCGTTCGGCGGGCGTTGTCGGAGATGAGGAAAGGGAAAAACTGATCATTCCCGTCCGTTTCCGGGATTACGGCACCTATCTTGCAAACGCGCTCTATATTTTCCTGGGGCTGTTCCTGGGACTTGCGATCGCCTGGTTCGTGGTGGTTCCCGGCCGGGTGGAAAAGGAACTCGGGAGCATTGCGGAGCGGGAACGTTCATACGAATCCGTTATTTCGTCACTGCAGGAGGAGATCGCAAAGAGAGATCTTGAAAAGGAGAATGCGGAGCGGGAGTCTCATGCCGCTGAGGAAACTCAGCCCACAGTACAGGAAGAGGAACCGGAAGAGCCGAAGCAGCGTGTTCCGGTGATCGAAAAACTGACGAACTGGGATCAGAACCATGCCGCCGTGACCAAGGCGATCACAGCGCTGTATGAGCCTGAAGGGGCTGATTACGTGACATTTACGGAGACCTTTTTCTCCATCAGCGGAGAAGATCTCGGAAAAGGCGACGCCGGGCATTACAGAGATCTCTGCATGGCGGTCACCGATGCAGGCGTATTCACCGACCTTTATATGCATGCGCAGGATGCGCTGATCCGGGGCGATTACAGGCAGGCAGCGGGCCTTTTTGATGCCGCGTCTCTCATCAGACCGGAGGACGGCATGCTCCGCTACAATGCAGCCGTCGCATACGAAGGCGCGGAGGATTACGAAAACGCGGCAAACCGTTTCTGGCAGATCTGCGTGCTCTTCCCGGAGATGGAACAGGCGGAAGATGCAAAGAACCATTATCTGTATCTGACGCAGGAGACGGAGGTTCCGCCTCTTCCGGAAGGAGAAGACCCGGCCTCCTACAGACAGCCGGTGACGTTTGAAATGCTGACTGCGGGACTGCCCGCACCGGAGGATGCGGCGGAGGATCCTTCGGAGAATCCGGAGATCTCTCCGGAGGAGATGCCTGTTCCGGAATATCCCGCGGTACAGCCGGAGAGTCCGGAAGGCGCCGTACAGCCGGAAAATGCGCCTGCTGTATGAACGCTTAAGAAATACATTATTCAGGGAAGGAAGTGCTTGACGCTCCCTTCCTTTTGTGTTATAGTGATATGGCGTCTGACTGACGTTTATTTTTGTTGCCTGTCGGGAACTGACGGAGCCGTTTGAGGCGCTGTCCGTCCGCCGGAGAAGCAGCGGAAACAGAGTCCGGAAAGGCGCATGAACATGCCTGTTCACAAAAATATTAATGGAGGTGGAGAAAGTGCGAGTTAGAATTACATTAGAGTGTACAGAGTGCCATCAGCGTAATTACAACCTGACCAAGGAAAAGAAGAATCACCCTGAGCGTATGGAAACCAAGAAGTACTGCAGATTCTGTCAGAGACATACGATGCACAAAGAAGCGAAATAAGGGAGACATTATGGCTGACAAGAGCAAAGAAAAGAAGAACTTTTTTTCAGAGATCATTGCCTGGTTCAAACGCTTCTTTAAAGGCCTGAAAGCAGAAATCAGAAAAATCATCTGGCCCACAAAAGAGCAGGTCGGCAAACAGACGGCAGCAGTCGTGATCATTTCCGCAGTGATGTGCGGATTCATCGTGCTGATCGATTTTGTCACCAAACTGCTCGTCGGTCTGGCAGGAAGTATTTTCTGATGAGGTATTCACATGGAAGAGGCTAAGTGGTATGTAGCTCATACATATTCCGGGTATGAGAACAAAGTGAAGGTTGACATTGAGAAAACCATTGTGAACCGTAATCTTCAGGACCAGATCATTGAAGTCTCTGTACCTGTGGAAGAAGTCGTCGAGGTGAAAAACGGGGTAAAAAAGGTCAGCGAGCACAAGCTGTTTCCGGGTTATGTTCTGGTACACATGATCATGAACGATGAGACCTGGTACGTGGTTCGCAACACCAGAGGCGTGACCGGCTTTGTCGGTCCCGGATCCAAGCCCGTTCCACTCACCGAAGAGGAGATGTTCTCCATGGGTATCGGCGAAAGCAAAAATGTGGTCGTGGATTATGAAGAAGGCGATGAAGTCGTGGCCATCACAGGCGCATGGCGGGATACCGTCGGAACGATCCGGACCATCAACACCCAGAAGCAGACAGTCACCATCATGGTGGATATGTTCGGCCGGGAGACCCCAGTTGAGCTCGGGTTCACGGAAGTCAAGAAAAAGTAAATACCGGTAGGATTCACCGGTAGTGGGAGAGATCTGACAGACAGTCGGATTTCGACAATTTTTACCACATTGGGAGGTGCCAAAATGGCAAAAAAGATAGAAGGTTTTGTAAAATTACAGATTGCTGCCGGCAAGGCAACACCTGCACCGCCTGTCGGACCTGCATTAGGCCAGCACGGCGTCAATATCGTTCAGTTTACCAAGGAATTCAACGCAAAGACAGCTGACAAGGGCGATACCATCATCCCCGTTATCATTACTGTTTATGCTGATAAGAGCTTCAGCTTCATTCTGAAGACTCCTCCGGCAGCAGTTCTGATCAAGAAAGCCTGCAACTTAAAGAGCGCTTCCGGCGAACCCAACAAGAAAAAGGTCGCTGTGCTCAGCAAGGCTGATCTGAAGACCATCGCCGAGACCAAGATGCCCGATCTGAACGCAGCAAGCCTGGAAGCGGCAATGAGCATGATCGCAGGAACCGCGCGTTCCATGGGTGTTACCATCGAAGAGTAATCGGTCCGTTAAGGAGAATATAGAGAAGAGTGGGAGGAATTGAAAGTCCGTTTGACCACTGGGAGGTAAATAATGAAGAGAGGTAAAAAGTATAAAGAGGCGGCGAAACTGATCGACCGCTCCGTACTTTATGATTCAGCAGAAGCTATCGATCTTGTAAAGAAAGCTTGCACCGCTAAATTTGACGAAACAGTCGAACTCCATATCCGTACAGGCTGTGACGGACGTCATGCTGAACAGCAGATCCGTGGCGCAGTCGTTCTTCCGAACGGAACCGGTAAGACTGTCCGTGTCCTTGTTTTTGCCAAGGGCGCAAAGGCTGATGAAGCTCAGGCAGCAGGTGCTGATTATGTCGGCGCTGAAGAACTGATCCCGAAGATCCAGAATGAAGGCTGGTTCGAATTCGACGCAGTTGTCGCTACACCGGATATGATGGGTGTTGTCGGACGTCTGGGCCGTGTCCTCGGACCGAAGGGCCTGATGCCCAACCCGAAGGCAGGTACCGTTACCAACGATATCGCTTCTGCAATCAAAGAGATCAAAGCCGGTAAGATCGAGTACCGTCTTGATAAATCCAACATCGTTCATGTTCCGATCGGAAAGGTTTCTTTCACATCCGAACAGCTGACAGAGAACCTGACTGCAGTTATGGACGCCATCGTGAAGGCGAAACCCGCAGCAGTTCGCGGTCAGTATCTGAAGAGCATTTCCATCGCATCTACCATGGGCCCCGGCGTCAAGCTGAACCCCGTGAAGTTTACTGCGTAAGGAATCACATTTTTCGTGAACAGGCAAAAAGACCTCCGGCAGCGCCGGAGGTCTTTTGTTACCGGAACCCTCCTGCTTTTAAAGGGTTTCCGGTTGACAGGCAGAAATCTTCATATTAAAATCAATCAGGTAATTACTGCGCGGCTGCTATGCGGCATTAACAGGACGGGAGACAGAGAAATGAAAGGAAAACGGATCAAAGTCATTCTGGCTGCGGGATTTATGGCAGCGGCACTTTTCTCTTCGGGTTGTGTCATCCGTGAGGTATATGCGGAAGCTCAGAATGAGACAGCAGCGTCTGAGCCTGCTTCTGAAGCTGAGACAGAAACGGTTTCAGACAGAATAGAGCGGGCAGCCTCCTCCGTGTTTTTACTGGAGGTTTATGATAAAAAAGGAACACGGATTGCAAACGGCAGCGGATTTTCCGCAGAAAGTGCGGGCCTCCTGATCACCTCCGCACATGTCGCAGAGTATATGGATCATGTCATGGTCACTTCCGACAGCGGGGATACATTCCGCATTGATGAACTCATCGGTATCAATAAAGAGGCGGATATTGCCTTTCTGAAGCTGCCTCAGGAGAGCGAAACGGACATGCTCCCCCTTTCAGAGGAAAAGCCGGAACGCGCTGATACGGTTTATACAGTCAGCAGTCCGAAGGGTATATTAAATCTCGTTTCAGACGGTGTCGTAAGCGGCTTCAGAGAGGAGAACGGGATCGAATGGATGATCTTCACTGCGCCTGTATCAGACGGGAGCAGCGGAGGCGTTCTGTTAAACGAAGCCGGGGAAGCAGTCGGCATGATCATCGGTATGATGGAAAAAACGCAGGGGATAAACCTCGCACTTCCTGCCGCAGTGATCAGGGAGCTGCTTCCGACAGAATAGAGGACTTATATTGGCAGCGGGTCTGCAGGAAAGGAGAGATAAATGAAACAAGGTAAGCTGAAAAGAATTGTCAGTCTGCTGCTTGCAGTTCTGTTATCGGCAACCACGCTGGCATCCTGCACTCTTGATGGAACACAGACCGATGGTATTGCTAAAGACGCGGTTTCTGCACCGGAAGAGGGTCAGACAGAACAAACGGAAAAAACGGAGGAAGACCAGAAGACCGACGGAAGCCGGGAGGACAAGGTCTTTTATGAGGTTTGCTTCGATTATGCGGAGGGAACCACCGATGAAGAAAAGGAATTGATCATCCTTCCCGAAAGGCGGATGGTGGAGGCAGGGACGGATATCCGTTCGATTGATACGCCGAAGAAGGAAGGCGGACATTTTGTCTGCTGGTTCTACGATTCTGCGCTTGAAAAAATGGTCCTGACGGAGGATAAGGTCGAAAAGAATCTGACGCTGTATCCGAAATTCGTCGAGGAGGGCGGACTGGACGATTACTTTAAGGTGGATTATGTGGCGAATCAGGAGGTTGGTACGGATTTCAGCGTCCCGATCGTATCCTATAATCTGACAAAGGATGAAGTGCTTGCACTGCTTTCTGTCCGGAATATTTCCGAGGGCGAGACCGAAGTGGAATTTACGCTGAACAGAATGCCTCAAAAGCTGGACCTGTCCTTTTTTGAACTGACGGAAGAGGAAGAGGCGTTTATTAACGAGGCCGTGATCCGTAAGATCGACGAGCTGAATCAGGAAGACGCGGAGGAAGAGGCCGAAGCGGCGGAGAAAGCAGAAGAGGCCGAAGCATCTGAAGAATCCGAAGAGGCGGAGGTGGCGGAAAAATCAGAAGAGGCTGCAGAAACGGAAGACGAAAAAGAGGCCGACGGTGAGGAGATCCCCGAAGCGGAAGAACCTGTTTTTGATATGGAGCTTCTTGAAGAATTTGAAGGCTATTCACTGATCCGGACTCTTCTTGAAGAGAGCTTTACGGAAGAGATTACGGAATATATTGCCGAAAGATATGCTTCTGATGAACTGCGTTTCCTCGGCCTTGCGGAGAATCCTTATGAAAAATTCCTGGAAGAGCTCGGCGTTTCCGAGGAGGAATTTTCGGAATTTTCCGAAGAAGGGCTGAAAGAGTGGCTTGAAATCGATGAAGAGGATTCACTGGAGCGTTATCTGATCGAGGACGCAAAGATGGATCCGCAGAAGGTCTTTCTGATCGAGGAACTGCTGGATCAGGAAACCTTTATGGACGAACGTTTTGCTTCCTACTGGGAGGTAGTGCCGGCTGCAGGTAAATGGAAAGCGGGACGTCTTTTCCAGACAGAGATCAAAGATACGGAAAATGTCCGTTTCATCTATCAGGACGAAGAAACGGAAGATTATGTCAGTTACTACAACTTTACCGTTTTCAAGGAAGACGTTGATACGATGCGCCTGAATTCCGGCGTGAAGTTCCTGAACGCTTCTGAGGTAACGGGTGTGGACATGAGCGGCAGTATGTACGCTACCGTTTATGACGAAGCGGGAAATCCGACGCTTGAAAAGAAAAATGAAAGCGGCACGCTGACCTACAGCGGCAGCGAAACGCTGCTTCCGGGTGATACGGCGGCGGTATATAACGGTACGCTGAATCCGGACGGAACGGTGGATGGAGAGGTGAACTATCTCAATATCCTGTCCGAAAATCAGGACGGAAGTTTCTCTTATGAAACTGCGGATTTCGAGGATGTTGTATTTGTACCGGATGTAATTCCGGTGGAGGATGACGGAACCTTTGATGACGGGGAGGTTTTCCTGACAAACGAATTCCTGCTTTTTGAGGATCCGTTCTATGAGGTGATGGGTCTGGATGCGGATGTCGTTGTTGAAAACGGCGACTATCTGGCATTTTACACGGGCGACATCCATACGCCGGAAACGCTGGAGCTCGTGAGCTATGCCTGCGTTCTGGAGGTTTCGGAGGAAACGGATGGCATCCGTGTTTCCTATACGCCTGTTTCTCAGGCATCCATGGAAGAAGCATGCAATCTGTACATGACCATGGAGGGTGTACCCTTCGATATTACGGAGGAGGAACAGCAGGCACTCGGTGCGGATATGGAAAAGCAGCTTGTGGAAAGCGGCTTCGCCGATCAGTTCCGGGATAATATGGTGACGCTTCTTTTGGATCCGGAATACGAAGAGCATGCAGAAGAATATCAGGAAATGTTTTCACAGGTGAAGTTCCTGACGGACGACGGAAGTGAGATGTCTGTCGGAGACGTGAGAAAGCTTGCGGGAGGCAGCGGAGGCCGGGTAAATGTCGGCGCAGTAACGGCTTCCTTTGCCATTTCAGGAAAGCTTGCTCATTTTGAAGGAACGACCGGTGTCCGCGGAGAAGGTGCGGTCAGCTTCAAGGTCGAGATCGATATCAGCAACGGCCAGAGTACGGACGGCGGAAAGAAAAACCAGATCGAGATCAATCTTGCGGGTGCGCTCGAACAGGAGGTTACGCTCGGCTTCAAACTCGATGTTTCGGTAAAATGGGGCTGGGAATGGATCTTCTATGTACCGAAGGATATTACCGCGGATGTCGGATTTACCGCAGGTACTTATACAGGAATCGGCTTTACCGGTACGGTCCAGACCAAGTCCGAAAGTCTGAACAAGGATAAGGAATGGTCGGAGCTCATCAATCTGAACAACCAGTCGTTCCCGGCAGAGGCACAATCGTCGGCAAACGGTGCAGCGGCCAAGCTGAAGAGCATCGGTGAAGGCCTTTCCAAGATCAAGACCGGGCTGGAAAAAGCCGAAAACGGCGGCGGCATGGGAAAAGGCTATAACAGCAATGAAGATGTCGAGACGGAATTCCATTCAGCCGGTATCGGCGGATCTTTTGAGGATAAATACGCAGGCTTTATCAAGAACGATTCGGAATATGTGGACATTATCTGTAAGAAGCTGACGAATCTTTCATTCCGGCCGGGACTCGGACTCATCGAGTTTACGATTACGCCGTATTTTGTGGTTTCGATGAAGCTGAACGCCATGCTCGGCTTTGGCATTTCCTACGGAAACGCGAAGCAGTTCTGCTTCCATTTCGAGCTTGCGGGGCATGTACACAAGACCTCGACGGCAGATCTGGAAACGCCGAATTTCAATGCGGACCTCTACATTTTCGGTATGATCGGTTTCCGGGTCGGACCGAGAATCGATATCCGTGTGGGTGTGCTTTCCACATCCTTTGACTCTGTCGGCGTCGTTGTGAACCTCGGTCTGCAGGCGGAATTTTACGGTTATGTTTATGTGTCGTATCATTGGGAGTCCGGAAAGGGTTCTTCCATGTCGGCGCTGGGCTCATTGTTTGTCCAGTTGAGTCTGTTTGTGGATCTGGATCTGATGGCGCAGCTCGGCAATGGAAAGCTGTCCACCACTTCGCGGCTCTGTTCGCTTGTGTGGCCGATCCTGCAGCTTGGTGACGCTTACATACCGAGAGATTTTGCGATAGACGAGAATGACAAGAAACTGAATCTGACGATTCCGAAAGGGAAAAATACGATTCAGGTTCCGGATGAGCTCTTCAAGATCAAATGTATGGATATCCGGACCGGCGATGAAGTTGAGCAGGGGATGGACAGCAGCAAGAAGGGCAGTGTCAATTATTCCTTCAGCAACAACGGAACACAGTGTACTCAGTACAATGAGGAACACTTTACGGTGACCTGCAGCAACCGTTCCTTCCAGTATCTGCCCGAGAGCAACCTGATCATGGTGGAGCCGCTCGATCAGAGCGTCATGGAACTCGAGACCGAGATCCGCTTTACCTATATCAATACCTGCTTCGGCTTTGACACCGCGCCGATCGAGCGGGTCGTAAAGGTCAAGTGGCAGGGAACATCTGCAAATGCGCAGTTTGAGTATTATCAGGAACAGGACGACGGAAGCTTTGAGCTTGTGGAAAGCGAAAAGGTGACCGGATGCAAGGATGTGCGCTACCGCGTGAATGTGGATGATAAGCTGGTGAACCGTTACGAGTTCATGGAGCTTTCGGATGTTCATGTACCGAGCGAGGAGAAGATCGCGGAAGATACCAGGGATTACAATTCCCTGTCCATTTTTGAGAAAATCAGCTATGCGCTCACGAAAGCGCTGAGAGAGGCTGCCGAGAAGCAGAGAGTGGCGGACTACCGTTCCGGTATTGCAAGTGTTGTCAAGAGCAAAGCAGGAACGATCTCCTTCCTGCTTTCGGAGGACGGCACAAAGGTTCAGTTCTACTATAAGAAGCAGTCCGGAAAAGTTTCGACTGCGAATGCCGGAACGGAACTGGTTGAAAAGAGCTATAATTATAACAAGTATACGCTGAATGCCGGGTCGGATCTCTATGCCTTTATGGACGGCATTTATCTCAAGAGTGTGCCGGAAGGATATCGGGTCGAGTATCGTGTTCTGAAGGGATACCCGGATTCGCCTGCTTCCGGAAAAATCATCCAGGGAACGGATCCGTCAGACTATCCGCTGCTTCTTAAGGGCGATAAACTGGCGGCAAACGCCGATCTTTACATCGTAGCGTTCCAGGTACCGGATACTTATACCGTAACCTATATGGACGGCGGCAAAGAGGCAGAATCCCGTGAGGTGACTGTCGGTAAGGTGATTCCGGACGGCCCGGCACTCGAAAAGACCGGCTATACGCTGAAGGGCTGGGAGACGGAAGACGGTGAGCTGCTTTCCGCAGCTGCCAAAATGCCCGGAAATGATATCGAGCTGAATGCTGTATGGGAAGTGAATGTTCATACGGTAACCTACGAGATCGAAGGAGAAGTTTACGCGGAGAAAGAAATCGCTTATAATGAGCCGATTACGCTTCCGAAGTATGAGAAGGAGCAGGATTATGTGGCTTCGAAATGGTATCTCAACAGGCGGCTTCTGCTCGTCGGAGAACGGATGAAAGATCAGGATATCACACTGGTTGCAGATTGGGTTCATGCCGTTCATCAATATGATGACGGAACCGTCTCGGTCGAGCCGGATTGCAGCAATGAAGGCCTGAAGGTCTATACCTGCGAATGCGGCACGAAGAAGGAAGAGATTCTGGAGAAGGATCCGGAACGGCATGTCAGTTCCGTTCTTCAGAATGCTGCGGAGGCGACCTGTGAAGAAGCGGGCTATACCGGCGATACGGTCTGCGAAGCCTGCGGCGAGCTTCTTGAGAAAGGAGAAATCATCCCGGCGACCGGTCATCTTTATGATGGAGGGGTAATCATTGTCGGGCCGGACTGCATCACGGAAGGCTTAATGGTATACACCTGTACCGTATGCGAAAAGACACGGGAGGAAATCCTGCCGATCGATCCGGATAAGCATGGAGAAACGATCGTGACCGGAAGAAAGGAAGCGACCTGTGAGGAAGCGGGTTATACCGGGGATAAGGTCTGCGAAGCCTGCGGTGCTGTTGCCGAGACAGGAACGGAGATTCCCGCGACCGGTCATACCTATTCATCCGGCTTGGTTACGGTCATACCGGATTGCTGTACAGAGGGTGAGCAGATATGCACCTGTTCGGCGTGCGGCAAGACGGAAACGCTGGTGATGCCCAAGGACAGCACACAGCACCGCAGTACCGGCATGAGCGGTATGAAGGAAGCCACCTGTGAAGAGGACGGTTATACCGGCGATACGGTTTGTCTGAGCTGCGGAGCCGTTATTACAGAAGGAAGCATAATCCCGAAGACCGGCCACAGCTATTCAGACGAAGGCGTGGTCACAACGCCTCCGTCCGTCAGTACCCCCGGAGAACGGACACATACCTGTGACACGTGCCGAAAGACCTTCACAGAGCCGGAATACGGTATCCCGAGTATCGTTTTCTATAATAAGGAAACCGGCGACGGCGATGAAAGACTGGAGGGACAGCGTGCTGATCTGAATTCTTTCACAGCCGGATTGCCGGAGAATGCAGCGCTTCGTGATGTTTCGTGGGATACGTTCAATGTGCTCGGAGACGGTGAACGGGTGAGTGCATGGTATAACGGCGAAAAAGTCAGCGGAACGATCACCTGGGTCGAGCAGAATATGCTGATCAGCGAGATGCAGGCACAGCCTAATGGCTGTACGGTGAACTTTATGTTTACGCCGGATGAATCCTGTGCTGGAATGAAAGAGACAGGCGGCGCGATCGAGTTTTATCGGGAAACAAGATTCAGATTATCACTGATGACTCCTGACAGAGAGCCGATCCTTCTGCCGGAAAGCTTCCAGTGCAGATACAACTCCGGAGATACCGTGAATCTTAAGAACCTTGCCGAGACGATGACTGCACATTATGAAGATTACAACAAAACGGATCGCGATATGGTTACGGGCTTCCGTATGGAAACGACCCTGATCTATGATGCGGCGGATCCGGCGGCAAACGGTGAGTTCGTGATGCCGGATCATGATGTGACGCTGTATCCGGTCTGGGGTGAAAAACCGGAATCGCAAGGCGGTGGCAGCGAAATGGTAGCTTAATCAACGGTTTCAGAATAAACCTATAACAGGACGAATGCCATCCGGGCAAAACCGGATGGCATTCTATTACATAAAAAACGCTGTGAAAAACCGGAATGATCTTTCACAGCGTCTTCATTTTTAATCGGAGCGACAAGAATCGAACTTGCGGCCTCTTGAACCCCATTCAAGCGCTCTACCAAACTGAGCCACGCCCCGAGTCTGTTCTTCAACAGCCACATAAGTATAGCAAATAGATACGGATTTGTAAAGCGGTATTTTGCAAAAAATAGAAAAAAATAAAATTTTCCGGTTGACAGGGTATTGACAAAGAGTTATTATGGTAGGTGCACTATTGTGCCGTAATAGGTTCATGGCCGCAGGATCTGCTTGAAATCTGCGGGTTGTACATGCTTTGCGGCAGAGATTTCATAATAGAACAGGAGTGAACATCAATGGAAAAAAACAGAATCCATCCTATTAAGTCGGGCAAAAATCTGAGAATGAGTTTTTCCCGCAAAGATGATGTCCTGGAAATGCCTAATCTGATCGAAGTACAGAAAGATTCTTACGAGTGGTTCCTGACCGAAGGTCTGAAGGAAGTATTTGAAGATATTTCTCCCATAGGCGAAAATTTCTCGAGCCTCTCACTGGAGTTCGGGTCTTTCCGTCTGTGCAGGGACGAGATCAAATACACGATCGAAGAATGCAAGGAAAGAGATGCAACATACGCGGCACCTCTGAAAGTAACGGTCAGACTTTTTAATAAAGTCAACGGCGAGATCAAAGATCATGAGATCTTCATGGGCGATCTCCCGCTGATGACAGATACCGGATCCTTCGTGATCAACGGTGCAGAGCGTGTTATCGTTTCCCAGATCGTCCGTTCACCCGGCATCTATTTTGATATTGATCACGATAAACTCGGCAAGGAGCTGTACACCAGCCAGATCATCCCCAACCGCGGTGCATGGCTGGAATACGAGACAGATTCCAATGATGTTTTCTATGTCCGTGTAGACCGTATCGGCAAAGTGCCCGTTACGGTGCTGATCCGTGCGCTCGGCTACGGCACCAATGCCGAGATCATCGACCTGTTCGGTGAAGAGCCGAAGATCACTGCTACCCTTCAGAAGGATAAGACCAAGAATTATTCCGAAGGTATGCTGGAATTATACAAAAAGATCCGTCCCGGCGAGCCGCTTTCTCTGGATTCCGCGGAATCCCTCATCAACGGCATGCTTTTTGACGCGCGCCGTTATGATCTTGCGCACGTGGGCCGCTATAAGTTCAATAAGAAGCTGAATTTCCGCTACCGTCTGGCAGGCCAGACCCTGTACGAGGATGTTGTGGATCCTTCTACCGGTGAGATCATTGCCGAAGCCGGCACTGTCTGCGACAGAGGCCTCGGACAGAAGATCCAGAATACAGGCGTGGAATATGTATTTGTCAAGTCTTCCGATGACAAGGTCATCAAGATGCTTTCCAGCCGCATGGTCGAAGCGGACGGATATCTTCCGTTCGATCCGATCGAAGCAGGCATCCGTGAGATGGTCTATTATCCTGTTCTCATGGAGATCCTGGAGCAGGGCCTTTCCGCAGACGATCTGAAGAAGGAACTGCACAAGCGTCTGAAGGATCTGGTTCCCGTACATATTATGAAGGAAGAGATCCTGGCATCCATCAACTACCTGCTCTGTCTGGAACACGGCATCGGCAAGAAAGATGATATCGACCATCTGGGCAACCGCCGTATCCGTGCCGTCGGCGAACTTCTGCAGAACCAGTACCGTATCGGTATGAGCAGAATGGAGCGTGTGGTACGTGAACGTATGGCCACCCAGGATATGGACGGCGTAACACCGCAGTCTCTGATCAACATCAAGCCGGTGACCGCTGCCGTGAAGGAATTCTTCGGATCCTCCCAGCTGTCCCAGTTCATGGATCAGAACAATCCGCTGTCCGAACTGACACATAAGAGACGTCTTTCCGCACTGGGCCCCGGCGGTCTTTCCAGAGAACGTGCCGGATTCGAGGTGCGAGACGTTCACTATACGCATTACGGCAGAATGTGCCCCATTGAGACCCCTGAAGGTCCCAACATCGGTCTGATCAACTCGCTGGCATCCTATGCCCGCGTCAATCAGTACGGCTTTATCGAGGCACCTTACAGAAAGGTCGACAAGACCGATCCGGAGAATCCGGTCGTCACGAAGGATGTTGTATATCTGACCGCAGACGAAGAGGATGATTTTACCGTTGCACAGGCAAACGAGCCGCTGGATGCAGAAGGTCATTTCATCAATGCCCGCGTTTCGGGACGTTTCCGTGAAGAGACCACCGAGTTCGACAAGAGCCGTGTGGATCTGATGGATGTCTCTCCGAAGATGGTATTCTCCGTAGCAACCTCCATGATCCCGTTCCTGGAGAACGACGATGCGAACCGTGCGCTGATGGGCTCCAACATGCAGCGTCAGGCAGTGCCGCTTATGCTGACCGAAGCACCGGTCATCGATACCGGACTGGCTGACAAGGTCGCAATCGACTCCGGCGTTAC
>JAZUFC010000342.1:0-8531 GCA_045640465.1 Lachnospiraceae bacterium
GCAGAGTCCCTGTGGAGGCGCTGTCGGACCGGCAAGACTTCTGTCTTTTCCTTCCAGAATCGTTTTCACGTCTTCCGGCTTTATATTGCCCTTTCCCGCTTCCAGAAGCGTACCGGTCATGATACGGACCTGATTTCTTAAAAAACCGCTGCCGGTAAAGTTCAGATACAGCGTATTCTTCTTCTGCACGATCTCGATCCTGTCGATCCGCCGGACGGCGGATTTTTTCATGTGCGCATTGGAGCAGAAGGATGTGAAATCATGCGTCCCGATCAGATATTCAGCCGCAGCTTTCATCTTCTCCGTATCCGGTTTAAAGTCCAGGACCGTGATGAATTTCCGGTCGAAGACCGGCTTCAGATCACCGGTATAGCAGGTATAGGTATAGAGCTTTCCGACCGCCTTGTATCTTGCATGAAACTGATCGGAGGCTTCCTTCACGTCAAGCACGCAGATATCCTCCGGAAGATAGCGGTTTGCGTAATCGCGGATCTGGGACTCGCTCATCCGGACATTCATGCGCACGTTTGCGACCATTTTCTTCGCATGCACGCCGGCATCCGTACGGCCTGCACCGAGCACCTCGACAGGCTCCTTTGCAAGCACGGAAAACACACTTTCAAGCTTTCCCTGTATCGTATCCACGTTCGGCTGCTTTTCCCAGCCGTAATACTTTGTTCCGTCATAACAGATCTCGAGTTTATAGTTTTTCATCAGGTATCCTCTCCCTCACAGGTCTTCCGGACCTTGCTCCCGGCCTTTTCTGTATAAACATGATACCACAGATCCCGGTCACATGGAAGAAACTCCGGCGGATTTCTGTCCGATTTCATAAAAAACGCCCCCGATCCCGACCGTATTTTCGGTTTTTTTCCCATATAATAAATCGCTTTAGTGTGGTAAAATGATAAACGAGTCAGTATCTGTTTCAAAAGGAGGACGAATATGGCAGACAAATGGATCATTGAACCTTTCAACGGTGTATTCTTTGCGCTTTTTGCATTTTTTCTTGCTCTTCTGATCGTTTCCTCGATCCTGCTTAAGAAAAAGAGCGAACAGACGCGCCGGCTGGTCCTTTCCGGTGCGATGATCCTGACGCTCGTTCTGTTCGTATTCTATAAGATCGCCCTGTTTCTGGACAAGGATTATTCAGAGATCACGGCCGCTGCCGGCCTGGGTGCTTTCAGCTGGTGGAAGGAACTTCCGCTGCAGTTATGCAACATCAACACGATCCTGATCCCGATATCCGTGATGAAAAAGAACCGCAATCTGATGGGCTTTGCTTTCTTCCTCGGGCCGATCGGCGCACTGATGGCACTGATCATGCCCTGCCTCGGTTTTTCAGGTTATCCGATCTACCTTTTCCGGAATCTGGGCTACTATATCACGCATTTCATGGTCTTTACCGGCGGCATCGCAGTCGGCGCATACGGTCTTTACCGCCCGACCTACAAGGATATCCTTCCTGTCACTCTGACCGCCCTGATCGTGTCATTTTCGGTTTTTCTGTTCAACATGTTCCTGCGTCTGACACATATTGAAGACCATGCAAACTATTTCTATTCTGTCGAAACGGAAGGAAACGCGATCCTCGATCTGTTCCACTCATGGATCCCTGTCCCGTTCCTCTATCTGCTGCCCTGCTGTTTCCTGATCATGCTTCCCTATATGCTGATCGAGACAACGTGCTTTTATCTCGCGGATAAGAAAAAGAAGAAGGCCTGAGCCGGAAGGCACCGGTATCCTGCAGAAAAGTAAGGATTGTAATTCTTATATATTTCCGCTATACTATATTAGTTTAATGCAAATTTCCACCGGAGGTATAAACAGATGGAAGAAAATACATCCAAAAACTTTATTGAAGCCTTTGTTGAAGAGGATCTGGAACCCGGCAGCCGCTGTTACGGAATGCAGATACACACCCGCTTTCCTCCGGAACCGAACGGCTATCTGCACATCGGTCACTGCAAAGCACTGACGATCGACTTCTCCACTGCCGAGAAATTCGGCGGCATCTGCAATCTGCGTATGGACGATACGAACCCCGCAAAGGAGGATACCGAATACGTGGAAGCCATTCAGGAGGATATCCACTGGCTCGGTTTTGACTGGGGCGACCGTTTCTTCTACGGTTCCGATTATTTCGAAAAGACTTACGAATATGCCATCGAACTGATCAAAAAAGGTCTGGCTTATGTCTGTGAGCTGACCCCCGAACAGTTCAAAGAATACAGAGGCGACATCAATCATCCGGCAGTCAGCCCGTGGAGAGACCGTCCCGTTGAGGAAAGTCTGGATCTTTTTGAGCGCATGAAGAACGGCGAATTCGAAGAAGGCCGCTATACGCTCCGCGCAAAGATCGACCTTGCAAGCGGTAACTTCAACATGCGTGACCCGGTGCTCTACCGTATCCGCTATATCGAACACCACCGTCAGGGAACCAAATGGTGCATCTTCCCGATGTATGACTTTGCGCATCCCATTCAGGACGCTCTGGAAGGCATCACCCACTCTCTGTGCTCTCTGGAATATGAAGCTCACAGACCGCTTTATGACTGGGTGGTCTCCAATGTCTCCATTCCGGGTCTCAAGCCCCGCCAGATCGAATTTGCACGTCTCGGCATCAACTATACCGTGATGTCCAAGAGAAAACTGAGAAAACTGGTCGAGGAGGGCCGTGTGTCCGGCTGGGACGATCCCCGTATGCCAACCCTCTGCGGTCTGAGAAGACGCGGCTATACCGCAAAGTCCGTCCGCACCTTCTGTGAAAAGATCGGTGTGGCAAAGGTGGACTCCACGGTTGACTGGGCATTCCTGGAAAGCTGCCTGCGTGACGACTTAAACGAAAACGCAGACCGTTATATGGCAGTTCTGGAGCCGTTGAAGCTCGTCATCACCAACTACCCTGAGGGACAGTCCGAAAGCGTTACGCTTGAGAACAATCCGCTGAAGCCGGAAGCAGGCACCAGACAGGTCTCCTTCTCGCGCGAGCTGTACATCGAAAAAAGCGACTTTTTAGAGGAGCCGATCCCCAAGTACAAGCGCTTATACCCCGGAAATGAGATCCGCTTAAAGGGCGCATATCTGCTCACCTGCACAGGCTGCAAAAAGGATGAGAACGGAAACATCGTCGAAGTCTACGGCGAATACGATCCTCAGAGCCCCGGCGGCGAACCGGCAGACGGCAGAAAAGTCAAAGGCGCGACCATCCACTGGGTGGATGCGGCGACCGCGAAAGATGCGGAGATCCGTCTTTACGACTATCTCTTCTCCGATCCCGAACCGGACGGACCGGACAAGGATTTCATGGAATGCCTGAATCCCGAAAGTCTGACCGTTTTATCAGACTGCAAGGTCGAAGCAGCGCTTTCCGGGATTGCTCTTCCCGAAAAAGGTAAAGATTCCCGCGGCTTCCAGTTCCTCCGTCAGGGCTACTTCTGTCTGGACAACAAAGACGCGTCAAAAGATCATCTGGTCTTCAACCGTTCCGTCGCACTGAAGGACAGCTTTAAAAAATAAACGTATTTCGGAAGGAGCTCATTCACGGGCTCCTTCATCTGTAGTAAACGTAAACACGGAAGCATAAGGAGAAATGAAATGATGGTTCCCGAATGGATCAAAGAACTGGTGGAAAAGCTGAATCAGGATGAACTCCTGATCTCTGCGGGAGACGCTGCTCCCTACAACAGCCACATCGCAGAGAAGGAGGAGTCGACGTCCGTCAGCTCCTCCGGCATTGTAGCCCTCGGCCCCGATGCGGTCAAAGACATGAGCGAACAGATCAGAATGCGCGCACTCTCCGCTCCGAAGGATCAGCCGCTTCCGAATCGGAACACCGAATACATCTCCTGCGGCATTTCAGAGGATCTGTTCTATACAGTCGTCCGTACGGATTCGGACGAAGGAAACGGCATGTCATGGATCATTACGCTGGTCTTTTCAAAGATCGACGGCGAATGGAAGCTCCTGCACAGACAGAGCACAAAGATCCGCGCATGAAGAAGCTCATACATGCACTGACTGCTTTTTACTTCAGTCTGCCGAACCTGATCCAGGTCTTTCTGATCCTTCTCGTCTATCTGGTGCTTCAGGGACTCCCTTCCGTCCTTCTCATCATGAATTCGGAAAAGCTCGGGATCTGGTGGATCGTCATTCTGATCCTCTATTCCGTCCTCATTCTGTCACTGACGGGTCTGATCCTGTACCGGCGTGAAATCCGTTCTCTGAAGGCGCAGTACGGAACGGAATTTGTATACAGAGCCTTTCCCCGCGAAAAAAGGCGGGACGAACGGAAACAGAAAAAGTGATCTTCAACAGAAAAAATGCCAGCCCGGCGGGCTGGCATTTTTTCTGTCCGTTTACCGGAACAGACGGATCATGAAATCTCTTGCGGAACAGCGCCACACATCCCACTCATGGAAGCCGGGATAGCTTGCATATTCCACGTTGTAGCCTGCTTCACGAAGCTCGGCGACCTGAGGTCCGGTATATCCGTGTCTGGGATCGTCCGTACCGCAGGTGATAAAGGTCACATCCATCAGTGCGTTGTACTTATCGGGAGTTTCAAAAAGCGCCTGATAGACTGCGTCCATGGGGTTTGCACGGTTCATAGCCGGGAAGAGACCGGATGCCGTCTTTGTGACACCCGGCACCGGGAATCCGCCGCCTGATGAGAACTGACCCATGTTGGCAAAGCATTCGGGATGGAGACTGACCACCTGACGGGTCATGCCGCCGCCTGCGGAAAGTCCGGAAAGCGCACGGTGATTTCTGTCCGCGATCGTGCGGAACTTCGCATCGATAAAGGGAACGATCTCGTTCACCATGACGTCCGGGAAGCTGCCGTTCTTAAAATAACCGTCTTCCGTTTCCGTCGGAGCCGCGAAGCTGCTTGCCACGATGATCATTTCCTCGCATTTTCCCTCTGCGATCAGATTGTCGGCAATATAGTTCAGTTTGCCCTGCCAGAACCAGCCGGTCTCATTCTCGCCGCCGCCGTGCAGGATATGAAGCACCGGATAACGCTTGCCGGAGGTATCGTAATCCGCCGGTGTATAGACCCAGAGGTTTCTGTATCTGCCGGTGCTTTCGCTCTTCAAAAGCTCCTGACGGACGGAACCGTGCGGCACGTCCTTTAACAGCCAGAAATCCTCGTCCGGTGCCGGTACTTCAAAATAATTCATCACATAAGCGTTTCCGAAGCCGAAGGGTACGACAGGATTGTATGTCAGAACGCCGTCGACGATATAAACATGATAATGGAAACCGGGGCCTACATCCGTAAGGATCGTCTGCCAGTAACCGTTTCCGATGTCTGTGAGATCGTAGCGTCCGGTCATGGATCCGCCGGTTCCCGCGATCTCGACTCTCTTCGCACCGGGGGCATAGAAATTGACCTCGACACGGCCGTCATCCAGCGTGCGTACGCCTCTGTAGGGCTTGTAGGTGCCGTCCAGACCAATGCCGGAGGTCGGCATCACGACCTTGGAACCCGCCGAAGGATCGATAGCCGATTTTACCGGGTCAGGAGCCGCGAAGGGCTTGTAGATCGGGTCGAAATTCAAAAGATGTGCATAGATTGCCTGATTTTCTCTGATTTCTTTTTTCATGTTCATCCTTTCTGCCGTCGAAGCCTTTCCGCCTTCCTGAAAAGCCCCCGGGCATTTCATATTTTCCGGCCGTGAAGGGCTCTCCTCCACCGGCTGATGCAGCGGGCCTTATGCCTTGATCAGGGCCGCAAACTCTCTCAGCATGAGCGGAATGTCGATTCCCTGCGGGCAGACCGCCTTGCAGGCTCCGCAGTTTAAGCACTGATCCGGCCACTTGTCTTTTTCGACCTGTTCCATGCCGCGAACGACGGGCATCAGAGACTGGCCGCTCTTATATTCGTTGTAGCGTGCCAGAAGGTCGGGGATCTCAAGTCCGGCAGGACAGCCCTCCGAGCAGTAGCGGCAGGCTGTGCAGGGGATCCTGGATGTCATGGATTCGGCAAGAGAAAGAAGCATCTCATTCTCCTTTTCCGTGACAGGCTTCGGCTCTTCGAAGGTCTTCAGATTCTCCTTCAGCTGCTCCATGCTGCTCATTCCTGAAAGAACCACAGCCACATTCGGAAGTGCCTGCAGCCATCTGAGCGCCCAGGCAGCCTGCGTGGTATCGGGATCGGCTTTTTTCAGCACCTCCGCCGCGCTTTCGGGAAGCGCAGCCAGCGCGCCGCCGCGGATCGACTCCATGCTGATGACCGGAATTCCGTGCTTTTCGATTACCTCATACTTTGCCTTCGCATCCTGAAGCGTCCAGTCCAGATAGTTGATCTGGATCTGTACGGCATCAAACACGCCTTCAAACTTCGTCAGGAAGGAATCGATCAGTTCCGCAGATCCGTGGCTGGAGAAGCCCAGATGACGGATGCGTCCGTTCTTCTTCTCTTCCTTCAGATATTCGACAAGACCGAGTTCTTCGTTCGTATACATTTCGATCGAACGCTCGTTGACATTATGAAGATGATAGATATCGAAATAATCCGTACCGCACTTTCTCAGCTGTTCTTCAAACAGTGCCTTCGGATCATCGAAAAAGACCTTCCGTCCGGGAAAGCCCGTAAAGGCGATCCTTCCGTCCGGCTCCAGCGAAAGCATGTGTCCGGGGAACTTGGAGACCAGGCAGTAGGACTCTCTCGGATAAACGGAAAGTGCCTCCGCAACGACCAGCTCCGATTCGCCCGCATGATAACGGTAAGCCGTATCAAAATAATTGACGCCGTGATCGTATGCATAGCGGATCAGTTCGACAGCCTTTTCCCGGTCGACGGAATCCGGTCCTTCTCCTGCGGGAAGGCGCATGCAGCCGAGTCCCAGCTCAGACAGTTCATATTCGTGAAATTTCCTGTATCTCATAAAAACTCCTTTGATCACCTGCACTGAAACAGATAGGGTGCGTAATTGTAAACATGGTGATAGACCTCCTCATAGGCGTGAGGCGCATCCTCTTTCAGAAGATAATGCACATTGCCTGCGGAAAGATCATCACTGAACTCAAAGGTGTCCGGATAGTTCTTCATCGCATCCAGCATCGGCGTCAGGTTCGGATAGGCGATATCCTTCGTGCCGGTCGCCGCGAAGATCCTGAACTGCTCCTTCGTATAACCGCTCTTCAGTATAAAGTCATGCAGGTATTCAGCCGTTTCCTTACTCTTTGTGCGGCCGCCCATCTGCTCCAGCACCCAGCAGTCTCCGGAAAGCGGAATGAAATCGGAGATCACGTCCAGATTTTCCAGAAATGCATACCAGGTCGTACTGCCGCCCATGGAGAATCCGCAGAACGCACGGTGTGTTCTTGCCTTTTTCGCCGCCTCCTCCGTGGTGCTCTCTGCATACGTGCTGTACTTCGTATCGATGAGAGGGATCAGCTTCTCGCGAAGCTCTTTCTGGAAAAAGAGCGTCTGCTGACGCTCCCAGTCCGCGGGAACGCCTTTTTTACGGTTCTCACCGGGCTTTACATTGTAATATGTGGGGAAGACCGCGATAAAGGGCTCTGCCTTCTGTTCGGCGAACAGCTGGTCAAACACATTCTTGATCTGACTGCAGTCCAGCCATGCATCCGGATTTCCGCCGCCGCCGTGCATCATGTAAAGCACATTGTACTTCTTTTCCGCACTGTAGCCGTACGGCAGATACACATTCGCATACTTGGCAATTTTGTTTCCTTCGGAGTCCTGAACGAAATAATCGATCCTTTCCACGTTTCCTCTGTTGTCCACATCTTTCCACTGATGAAGAAGCATTTTCTTTCCCTCCCGTCTTCTGTTTTCCTGTACTGATTTATTCCGCCGTAAAGGTGCAGCATTCTCCCGGCACCGCTTCACTGTATGGTCTGTCCGAATACAGATGCGAATTCAGGATCGACTGAAGCACCCGGAGCGCACATTTCTGAAGCTGTGCCTTTGTGATCACCCGGTCCTTCAGTCCCTTCAGGATCCCGTCGATATCACTCTTCGCGCCGGGCTCGATCAGATCGTTTCCGGCAGCTATGCACAGTTCCGGATCAGACTTTCCGTATTTCAGCGGCGAATCGCCTCCGAAAATGGCGCCGAGCGGCTGTGTTGCCATCCAGTCTGTCATGACAGATCCTCTGAAACCCCATTCATCGCGGAGCGCGCATGTCAGCGTGTCTCTGTAATTTGCCGCATGCGTTCCGTTGATGAGGTTGTAGGAGCTCATCAGGGACATAGGCTGCGCTTCTCTGACCGTGATCTCAAAGTTCTTCAGATAGATCTCCCGAAGTGCCCGTTCGGATACATGGGAATTGGTAAACATCCGGTTGTCTTCCTGATTGTTCACCGCGAAGTGTTTGATCGTCGTGCCTTTTCCTGGATGCTTCTGCACGCCCTTCGTATCCGCTGCCGCACACAGTCCCGAAAGGAGCGGGTCTTCCGAATAGTACTCGAAATTTCTGCCGCAGAGCGGATTTCTGTGGATATTCATGCCGGGCGCCAGCCATAAAGACGCACCGAATTCGTCCATTTCCCTGCCGAC
>JAZUFC010000343.1:0-5201 GCA_045640465.1 Lachnospiraceae bacterium
TTCTGCTCGGACTGCGGAGCCAAAATGAATTTCTGTTCCACCAACAATTACAAAGAATCCGGCGCGTATTTTGAATGCTCGGAGCATTGGAAGGATCGGAGTATGTGCAAGGCTCACTACATCCGGGAGGCCGTTCTTGAAAAGTTGGTGCTGAAACACATGCAGGCCGTTACGGATCATATCCTTCGGTATGAAGATCATTTCCGTAAAACAATGTTGGAGAAGCGGCTTGTCGAGGGAAGAAATGCCATTCAGGGGCTCGGAAAACAGCTTGAACGAGATGAGAAACGTATCTCAGAGCTAAAGCGGCTGTTCATCAAGATTTATGAGGACAATGCCGGAGGCAAGCTCAGCGACGAAAGATTTTATCTTTTGAGCCAGAGCTATGAGATAGAGCAGAAAGAGCTTGAAGCAGAAGTAGTATCGCTGCAGAACAAGATCGAACAGCAGGAAAAGCATACCGAAGGAATTGAAAAGTTTATTCGGACTGCAAAACAGCATGTAGGGATAGAAAAACTGGACGCTTATGTGCTCCATGAATTGATCTTGGGAATCTATGTGGATGCTCCGGACAAATCCAGCGGCAAGCCTCAGCAGCACATCCACATCAAATACGATGGCGTAGGTTTTATCCCTCTCAACATGCTTAGAAATGAGGAAACGGGGTGACCGAAGTCACGCCGCCAATCCTCGGAAATGCTGGAATACCGGCATTTTCATTCATTTTTACTTATTACGGTTTTACGAGCACCTGCCTAACCGCGCGGGTCCTTTGTATTGTATATCTATTAACCTATAGTAAACAGCAGAATGTCGTTTTCTTTGCGCCGGCAGCATGCTGCTGCGAAAGCAGCAGATATTCCTTATGCTGCCGTGTGCATCCGCCGGAGGCTGATTACATTGAAAGTCAGATCCTTTTTGACTTTCACTGTAAGATCGCTTTGTGGAAGATCTTCTTGCCTTTCTTGATCACGGCACCGGCTGCGATCTCGTCCTTTGTGACGGTCTGGTCGATGCCGGTGACTTTGTTTCCGTTCACGGAAACGCCGCCCTGCTCGATCAGTCTTCTGGCTTCGCTCTTCGATGCGATGAGTCCGCATTTTTGCATCAGGTCGATGATGTTCAGGCCTTCTGCCGGAACGTCTGCATCGGAAAGCGTGGTGGTGGGCATATTACTGTCATCGCCGCCGCCTGCAAATAATGCATGAGATGCGGTCTTTGCCTTTTCGGCTTCCTCTTCACCGTGAACGAGCTTTGTCAGTTCGTACGCAAGGATCTCCTTCTTTTCATTAATGCGGCTGTCTTCCCACTTGTCCATCGCTTCGATCTCTTCAAGCGGAATGAAGGTCAGCATGCGGATGCACTTCATGACATCGGCATCACCGACGTTTCTCCAGTACTGGAAGAACTCGAAAGGTGTTGTCTTATTGGGATCGAGCCATACTGCGTTGCCGGCTGTCTTGCCCATCTTCTTGCCGTTTGAATCGGTCAGAAGCGTAATGGTCATGGCATAAGCATCCTTGCCGGTCTTTCTGCGGATCAGCTCCGTGCCGCCCAGCATGTTGGACCACTGGTCGTCGCCGCCGAACTGCATATTGCAGCCGTAATGCTCTGAAAGATAATAGAAATCGTAGGACTGCATGATCATGTAGTTGAACTCCAGGAAGGACAGTCCCTTCTCCATACGCTGCTTGTAGCATTCCGCACGAAGCATGTTGTTGACGGAGAAGCAGGTACCCACTTCACGCAGAAGTTCCACGTAATTCAGATTCAGAAGCCAGTCGGCGTTGTTGACCATCATTGCCTTGCCTTCACCGAAATCGATGAAACGCTCCATCTGTTTCTTGAAGCAGGCTGCGTTATAGTCGATGTCTTCCTTGGTCAGCATCTTACGCATATCACTGCGGCCGCTGGGGTCGCCGATCATAGTCGTGCCGCCGCCGATCAGAGCTACAGGCTGATTGCCGGCCATCTGCAGACGCTTCATCAGGGTCAGCGCCATAAAATGACCTGCTGTCAGGCTGTCTGCCGTACAGTCAAAGCCGATATAGAACTTTGCACCGCCGCGGTTGATCAGATCGCGGATCTCTGCTTCGTCTGTTGTCTGCGCGATCAGTCCGCGCGCGATCAGTTCCTCATAAATTTCCATATATCTCTCCATTCCGCCGTTTCTCACGGCTGAGGGTTTTCCCCTGACAAACTACGATTATACCTGACTTGCGGCAGAAACGCAACTGTTTTGAGAAGCGCCGTTTTCAGCACACCTGAAAGATATAAAACTTCAGGTAGTCCGTTTCGGGCACATTCCACAGGATCGGATGATCCGGCGCCTGCTGTCTGGCCTCGATCTGCTTCAGTTCCACGCCTGCGTCACGCGCTGCGCTTCTTAACATCTTCTCGAACTGAGGCGCACTCATAAAGTGACTGCAGGAGGCTGTTGCGAAATAACCGCCCCGCGGAAGAAGCTTCAGCGCCCGGAAATTGATCTCCTTATAGCCTTTTTCCGCATTGCTGATCGTCTTTCTGGACTTGGTAAAGGCCGGTGGATCCAGAATGATGAGGTCATAAGGATGACCGCCCTTCTCGATCAGCTCCGGCAGAAGATCGAAGACATCCGCCGTCACAAATTCCATTCTGTCCTGAAGGCCGTTCCGCTCCGCATTCTTTCTTGCCATTTCCACAGCCGAAGCGGAGATATCCACCGCGGTCACCTTTTCCGCACCGCCGAGCGCCGCGTTCAGAGCAAACGAACCGGTATGCGTAAAGCAGTCCAGCACGCGCTTTCCCTTTGCAAGACGCATGACCGCAAGACGGTTGTATTTCTGATCGAGGAAAAAGCCTGTCTTCTGGCCGTTTTCCACATCTACCGCATAATACACGCCGTTTTCGCAGATCTCCGTGACAGGAGAAGCGGGAAGCTCCATTCCCTCAAACTGCCACCAGCCTTTATACTGCTGAAGTCCTTCCAGCTCGCGGATCTTTTCATCGTTCCGTTCAAAAAGTCCGTCGATCTGCTCTCCGTCTTTCTGAAGCTCCTCCAGAAGAAGACGGTAGATCAGGGCTTTTTTCTTTTCGATGCCGACAGAAAGAACCTGCGATACCAGAAGATTCTGAAAGCGGTCCACGGTAAGCCCGGGGAAGCCGTCGCTTTCTCCGAAGATCAGCCGGCAGGCGGAGATGTCCTCTCCCATTACATTCTTCCGGTAATCCAGTGCGTAACGCACGCGGCGGCGGAAGAAATCCTCATCAAAACGGTCGTTTGCGTTTCTGGAGACCAGACGGATGCGGATCTTGCTCTTTTCACTGTAGAAGCCGGTTCCCAGATACTTTCCGTTTTCCGACACAGCGTCGATCAGGCCGCCGTTTTCCAGAGCTTCGTCTTTTTCGAGACGGATGACCTCTGCTTCATAGATCCACGGATGTCCGTCGTCTACCCATTTTGTTCCCTTTTTGGTGATGATTGCCCGCGGAAAGGCACGTTCTGTTTTCATTCTGCCTCCACACGGATCGAGCGGATCTTCTGATCCTCGTAGGGCTTGTCTCTTCTGTCGCGTCTTGCACTGACGATTTTGTCTGCCGTTTCCATTCCCTCGGTGACTCTGCCGAAGGCTGCATACTGACCGTCCAGATACGACGCATTCGCTACCATGATAAAGAACTGGGATCCGGCGGAATCCGGGTCCATCGCTCTTGCCATGGAAAGAACGCCTCTTTCATGCTTGAGATCGTTCTTCACGCCGTTCATGGCAAACTCGCCCTTGATGGTGTAGCCGGGGCCGCCCATGCCGGTTCCGTCCGGGCAGCCGCCCTGGATCATGAAGCCCGGAATGACCCGGTGAAAGATCAGTCCGTCATAGAACTTCTCATTGGCAAGCTTTTCAAAATTGGCTGCGCTGATGGGTGCGATCTCGTCATAAAGCTCGCCCTTCATCATATCGCCGTTTTCCATGATGATCGAAAATTTCTTCATATCTCTCCTCCTGCCCGGCCTTTAGCCTTTACTGCCGGAATTCCTTGTTTTCGTAGTATTCATGATGTTAGAGTCAAAAGGTATGTCATACCAGATTCCGTGCTTCGCACTCCCGCCTGGTGCTTACAAAACAGATACCGTCGCGTATCTGTGCCACTGGTTCTGATAAAATTCGTTCCCTTCATAGACCGGAAGCCGCTCTTCCTCAAGTTCCGGAATGGAACCGGTCCTGCTGTTCAGATAGTCATTGATCTGCAGACGTGCTTCCTTCAGACGCTCCATCAGACCGCCGAAGCGGATATTCTGAATATCAAAGCCGTTCGGTTTGTTCTCCTTCATCCACTGGATGCGGAGCACCTCCTCCAGATGCTCTGTGCGGGCAATGATCCCGGGGATCACGCTGTCCGCAAAGTTTTTCAGCGTTTCCGTATCTTTTTCGTCGTAAGCCTTTTTCAGTTTCTTTCCGGCCTCCGCCTTTACGGAAAGCACATCGCAGAGTGCGATCCAGGTATCGAACAGATAGGAAAAACCGCCGACTGCTTCGCGATCCTCGCTGAGGATCGTTTCAAGTCTCTCCTTTTCCGCCTTGAAATGTGCGCCGGTACCTTCGGGTACATGCGCATCATACACCCCCTGCAGAAGATCCTGCCACAGCATGAAACGTGTCGGATTGTGAGAGTTTCCGTCTTTTTTCGTCCAGTTTCCGATGTTTTCGATCTCTTCAACGCTCAGTAAGGTACTGAAATCCATGCCGGTCTCCGCCTTCATGGCTCTGGAGATATTTTCGTCATCGGTACACCCGTTCCAGCAGCTCTCTCCGTACAGGACAAGCGTCGGAACCGCGGCGAAATTGGAACAGACTGCGCCGTTGTCGCCCCAGAGAGTGACCATCACGTCCTGAATTCCGTGTGCTCTTGCGGATGCAAGCGCCGCTCTCGCGGATGCAACGGAGAATCTGCCCGCAGGCACCAGTCCGTACCAGCAGGACGCACCGCCGGCAAAAGCGACGGGATTGTTGAATTTCAGATGATTTTCAAACATTCTGTCGTATTTGGCAATGTCATCACCGTAATAGTCCCAGTAGATCAGGGTCATTTCGGGCGGAACGATCTGCTTCACCTCTTCCGTCACATTGCAGACAGGATCATAATATTCCCGGCTCGGCGTACACATGCGGAAGAACATGTCGGACCACATGGACGGCTTGAAGCCGTATTTTCTGCAGAGGACC
>JAZUFC010000344.1:0-4402 GCA_045640465.1 Lachnospiraceae bacterium
CATCGGCTACTGGGGCTATTACATCCCGACCATGACGTCCGGCTACGGCTTTGACGGTATTGCGATCGCCACGATGGGACAGAACAATCCGTTCGGCACGCTGATCTCCGCATTCCTGTTCGGTGCTCTCAGAAACGGCGCGACCGGCATGAACCGTTCGACCAGTATTCCCGGCGAGCTGATTCAGGTCCTGCAGGCACTGGTGATCCTGTTCGTGTCCACACCCGGTATCTTTAAATATGCAAAGAAACTTCTGACTGCGAAAAAAGGAGGTAAAAAGGCATGAATGCTTCGTTTATTCTGAATCTTCTGGCTGGCGCGATCCGCGTTACGATCCCGATCTCCTTTGCAGCGCTGGCAGGCATGCTTTCCGAAAAGGCAGGCATCATCAACATGGGTCTTGAAGGAATGATGCTGTTCGGCTCTTTCTTCAGTGTGGTCGGTTCCTATGTCAGCGGTTCTCCGTGGGTCGGCCTTCTGTTTGCAATGGCTGCGGGAGCGCTTACGGGCCTTCTGATGGCAACTTTTGCGATCGGCTTCAAATGTGAACACATGCTGACAGGCGTTGCCGTGAATCTTCTTGCAAGCGGCCTTACGGTCGTTCTTCTGCAGATGATCTGGGACACAAGAGGAAAATCCACGCAGGTTGCCGGTCTCGGACAGATCAGCATTCCCGTTCTCAACAAGATCCCCGTGATCCGTGATCTGATCGGTACGGTATCACCGCTTCTGATCATCCTGGTGATCTGTACGATCCTTCTGTGGGTCATCCTTTACAAGACGCCTGCGGGCCTCCGGATCCGTGTGATCGGTGATAACCCGTTCATGGCGGGCTCTATGGGCATCAATGTCTACCGTACGCAGTTTATCTGCATGATGGCTGCAGGCGCACTGGCAGCTCTGGGCGGAGCTTATCTGTCCATCGGCGATATCAATATGTTCAGTAAGGATATGGTGGCGGGGCGCGGCTATATCGCACTTTCCATGGTCATCTTAGGCGGCTGGCATCCGGTAGGCGTTGCTGTCAGCGGTCTTGTCTACGGTGTGGCACAGAGCCTGCAGTTCAGGCTTCAGTCGATCGAGATCCCTTCGCAGCTCGTACAGATGCTGCCTTATGTGATCACGATCGTGGTCCTGTTCTTTGTCCGTTCCAAGAATAAAGCGCCTGCTATGGAAGGCGTCCATTACTATCAGAAGGGTGAATAAGTATGAAGGTTTATCAGCATGCCTGTCTGATCACGGTCAATGAAAATTTTGATGTGATCGAAGACGGAACGCTTGCGGTTGACGGAAAACTGATCGCATACGCAGGTCCGTACCGTGCATATCCGGAGGAAGAGGAGATCGATGTATCCGGTCATGTGATCATGCCCGGCTTCGTAAACGGCCATAATCACATGCCGATGGTATTTTTCCGAGGTTTTGCGGATGATATGAGCCTCCATGTCTGGCTCAATGAACGCATTTTCCCGCTGGAGGATCATCATACAGCGCTGACCCAGTATCACGGTGCCCTTCTTGCCGCAGCTGAGATGACGCGTACCGGCACGACGACCGTGAATGATATGTATCTGGACGGTTTTCAGACTGCCCGCGCGCTGAAGGAGGCGGGACTTTCCGGCATCGTCACGACCTGTCTCATGACGCTTTACCCGGATAAGAAGGAAAAAGAAGCAGCCTGTCTGGAACTCTGGAAGAAGTATCGGAATGATCCGGATATCCGCACTGCGATCGGACCTCATGCAGAATATACCAGCAATGCAGATGATCTTGCGCACTGGGCGGATGTGGCGTATGAAACGGGACAGCCGATCCATACGCACTGCAGCGAGACCGTTTCCGAGCATCAGGAATGTATCGGAAGATACGGACTCACGCCTGTTGCTTTCTTCAAGAAGATAGGTTACTACCGTGTACCGACGTATCTGGCGCATTGTGTACATATTTCGGAAGAGGATATGGATATCATCCGTGAGAACGGCGCTTCGGTCCTTCACAATCCCTGCTCGAATCTGAAACTTGCAAGCGGCATCGCACCGGTCCCGAGAATGCTCGAAAAAGGCCTGAAGGTCGCGATCTCCACGGACGGCGCATCCAGCAACAATACGCTTGATATGTGGGAAGAGATGCGTGTGACCGCACTCATTCACAAAGGAAATACGAAAGATCCGCTGGCGATCGGCGCAAGAACAGCGCTGGAACTGGCAACCAGAAAAGCGGCAGAGGCACTCGGATATACGGACAGAGGCTCTCTGGAAGCCGGAAAACGGGCGGATTTCCTGGTTGTCAGTATGAAGGAGCCTGCACTCATGATCCCGACGAATCCGGTCAATCTGATGGTCTACAGCGGGAATTCCAGAGACATCGTCATGACGGTCTCCGGCGGAGAAGTGCTTTATGATCACGGGATCTATACGAAGCTGGATATCGGTGAAGTCTGTGCACATGCAAGAGAGGATTTTGAAACGATCTTCAGAAATGTCTGACGGTACTTCGAAAAACTGCACAAAAAGGTACAAAAATATTTGTAAGTATCGTAAAAAATCTGCAGATTTGACGAACGAATAAAGGTTGTTTTTTATGGGAAACAGGCTATAATAGAAATAAGAGGATAGGTAAGTATAACTTTACTCATCTTTTGCATACGCTGAAAATGTCCGGACGGAAAGCGTCCGAACGCACATACAAAGTCAGAAAAACCTGGATCATGCCGGAAAAGGTATGATACGGGTTTTTCTATAACAAAGAATGCAGGAGGAATTATGGCCAGATTTATCAACGAACCCTCACATACTTTTAATGAATATCTGCTGATCCCCGGGTACTCTTCCGACCAGTGTATTCCGAACAATGTCAGTCTGAAGACGCCGCTTGTCAAGTTCAGAAAAGGGGAAACTTCTTCCATTATGATGAACATTCCCATGACTTCGGCTATCATGCAGGCTGTTTCCGATGACAAGCTGGCGGTAGCGCTTGCCACAGAAGGCGGCGTATCCTTTATTTTCGGTTCTCAGAGCATTGAAGACGAGGCGGCAATGGTCAAGCGTGCAAAAGACTACAAGGCCGGCTTTGTTACCAGTGACTCCAATCTGAAGCCGGATGCGGTCTTAAAAGATGTGCTGGCGCTTTTTGAAAAGACCGGACATTCCACCGTGGCTGTTACGGAAGACGGCACGGCCAACGGAAAGCTTCTCGGCATTATTACGAGCCGTGATTACCGCATCAGCCGTATGCCGCTGGATCTCTGTGTTTCTGAATTTATGACGCCCTTCGATAAACTGATCTTTGCGAGAGAGGGCACGAGCCTCAAAGAGGCAAACGATATTATATGGGACAACAAACTGAATTCGCTTCCGATCCTGGACAAGGACGATCATCTTCAGTATCTGGTCTTCAGAAAGGATTATGATACGCATAAAGCCAATCCGAACGAACTTCTGGATGCATCCAAGCGTTATGTGATCGGCGCAGGCATCAACACAAGAGACTTTGCCGAGCGTGTTCCGGCACTGGTCAATGCAGGTGCGGATGTTCTCTGCATGGATTCCTCCGACGGCTTCTCCGAGTGGCAGCGGATCACGATCAACTGGATCCGTGAACATTACGGCGATACCGTAAAGGTCGGTGCGGGCAATGTTGTAGATGCAGCGGGCTTCCGTTTTCTTGCGGATGCAGGTGCAGACTTTATCAAGGTTGGTATCGGCGGCGGGTCGATCTGCATCACGCGAGAAACGAAGGGTATCGGCCGCGGTCAGGCTTCTGCACTGATCGAGGTCTGTCAGGAAAGAGACCGCTATTTTGAAGAGACCGGCGTGTATATTCCGGTATGTTCCGACGGCGGTATCGTTTACGATCATCATATTACGCTGGCACTTGCAATGGGTGCGGATTTCGTGATGCTTGGCCGTTACTTTGCAAGATTCGACGAAAGCCCTTCACAGAAGGTCACGATCGGCGGTACTTATTATAAAGAGTACTGGGGAGAAGGCTCCGCAAGAGCAAGAAACTGGCAGCGCTACGATCTCGGCGGCGACAAGAAGCTTTCCTTCGAAGAAGGTGTCGATTCCTATGTGCCTTACGCAGGAAGCTTAAAGGATAACGTAGCCATGACGCTTTCCAAAGTCCGTTCCACTATGTGCAACTGCGGTGCGCTTTCCATCCCCGAACTTCAGGAGAAGGCAGTGCTCACACTGGTGTCCGCAACCAGTATCGTCGAGGGCGGCGCCCACGACGTTATCCAGAAGGACAAAAACGGATCCATCAGCCATTAAAATAACCGGAGCCCCCTGAAAAAGGGGGCTCCACTTGAAATAGTTGTATCAAAAAGAGCCCGAAAGGGCTCTTTTATCATGAGGTCAATCAACGTCAAATGCCATATATTCGATGTAGTTGTCCATGAATT